>JBGPOM010000020.1:0-12341 GCA_041488075.1 Gemmatimonadota bacterium | reverse complement strand
GCGCGGCCAGCTCGGGGGGCGGCGTCCCCGTGCGCAGCGGCGTGACGATCGACCACAGCTCGCGCGCGGTCCGCTGGGAGAAGAGCCGGGGGCCCTCGCCCAGCCGCCCCGAATCGAGCTGGACGATCATCCATTTCGCGATGTCCGTGGCGCTGGCGTTGATGCCGCCCGCCGGGTTGGTGTTGTCGCTCGCGAACGGCGCCACCGGACGGACCCGTCCCTCGATCGGCGCGTGGGGCGTCGCGACGTTGCCGCCAGCCGCCGCGCCGGAATGCCGCACGCTGCTGCCCGTCATCCCCACCCGCGCGAGGATGCGCGTGCCCACGAAATCCTCCCATGTCTGCCCCGAAACGGCTTCGATCACTTCACCGGCGACGCTGTACAGCACGTTGTCGTAAGCGTACGCGGTTCGGAAGCTCGTGGCCGGCTTGATGTAGCGCAGCCGCCGAGCGACGTCCTTGCGGTCGTACGTCGACGTCGGCCACCACAGCAAGTCGCCGGCGCCGAGCCCCAGCCCGCTGCGGTGCACCAGCAGATCGCGGATCGTCAGCTCGCGAGTAACGAAGGGGTCGTACATCTGGAACCACGGCAGGTAGTTGATCACCGGCGCGTCCCACTGGAGCTTCCCCTCTTCCACCAGGAGACCGAGCGCCGTCGCCGTGAACGCCTTGGTGTTCGACGCGATGCCGAACAGGGTGCGCTCATCCACCGGTGCGGGGTCGCCAAGGGTGCGCACGCCGTACCCGCGGGCGAGCACGACGCCGCCGTCCTTCACGATCGCCAGGCCGATTCCGGGGACCTCGAAGTCCCGCATCACGCGAGCGACGTAGGCGTCGAGGTCGCGCGGGAGGGCGGGGGCGGGGGCGGGGGCGGGCGCTCGCTGGGCTGCGAGGGATGAAACGGTCAGGAGGAGAAGGCAGAGGGATCTCATTGGTTGTGTCTCTCCTTGTGCCGGGCCCGCAGCTCTTCCAGGGCGCGGGTGACGTACACCCGCGTCATCTGTTTTCGCCACGACAGGTCGAAATCAGTGTTGTCCATCGGTTTGGACGGCCGGTACGCGGCGTCTGCCGCGCTTCCGATAGTCTCGTCAGTGAGCGCGGCGTCCTTTAGGACGGCGGCAGCTTCCGGCACCTCCTGCGGCCAACTCGCCACCCCGCCCAGCACGATCCGGGCTTCCGCAACCTTCTTCCCATTCCACTTGATCCACGCGGCGACGCCCAGCACGGGGAAGTCGAACGACCCCCGCCGCCGCAGCTTGTGATAGACGGCGTCCCAACCGTCCGGGGCTGCGAGGCGCACCTCGGCGAGGATCTCGTCGGGCTGCTTCGTGAGATAGTTGATCCCGTCGTTGTGGTAAAACCGGCCGGCCGGCACCACGCGCTCTCCCTGCGGTCCCACTAGCCGGTACTCGGCGCCGATGGCTACCATGACCGGCGCGACGTCGGAGGAGCTGACCGCCCAACAGCGCGGTGAGGATGGCGCCACCCAGCAGATCGCACCGTCCTTCTTCATGCAGAAGTCGATCGCCTTCCGCCACTCGTACGACTGGTTGTAGTAGTTGCAGCGGGTGTCGAGGCAGAGGTTGCCGCCGAGGGTGCCCATGTTGCGGAGCAAGGGCGTCGACACGAGAGACGCGGCATGCCGTACCGCCGCCGGGGCGCTGCCGCCCGCCAGTGCGGAGAGCGTCACGCCGGCGCCGAGCACGGTCGCATCCGACCGCCGCAGTTCCGCAATCGCCATGAGCGAGATCACGATCCGCGGCTCCTGGTGCCGCCGCTTCATGTTGGGGTAAAGATCCGTGCCGCCCGCGACGAACATGCCGTCCGGTCCGGCGTCGGCCTTCATCCGAAGGGCGTCGGCGATGGACTTCGGTTGCAGATAGGTGAACGAGGGGAGCCGCAGCATCAGGTCGCAGCCTTCCCATCCCCGCCTTCCCACGGCGGCGGCACCCGGGTCGGCTCGGGCCACGGGATCTCGGGGAAGGTCTCTGGGCCGTACCTCCCTACCTCTCCCTTTTCCTTCCTCTTGATCGCCTTGAGGACTTTCTCGGGAGTGATCGGCACTTCGTCGATCCGCACACCCACGGCGTCGTACACGGCGTTCGCGACTGCCGGCATGACCGGCAGCAACGGCCCCTGGCCTACTTCCTTGGCGCCGAAGGGGCCGTTCGGGTCGGGGTCTTCCACCAGGTACGTCACGACGTCGCACATCTCGAGCGTGGTGGGGCTCTTGTATTCGAGCAGGCTGGGGATCTTGTGCACGACCTTGCGATCGCCGCGGTAGGCCATCTCCTCCATCAGCGCCTCGCCCAGCCCCATGTAGATCGAGCCCTCGACCTGGCCGATCACCGCCGCCGCGTTGATGCACCGGCCCACGTCGTGCGCGATCCAGATCGTCGGGACGCGAACGATTCCGGTGGCGGAATCCACTTCCACCTCGGCGACGCAGGCGCTGTAAGAGTACGCGGGCGACGGGCCGACGCCCGCGCCGCGGTACGTCCCCGCGCTGCGGGGCGGCGTGTACGACCCGACGGTCCCGATCGTGCCCTCCGCCGCCTCGGCGAGCTGCACCGCCTCGGCGAACGTCACGCCGTGCTCCGGGTCCTGCGCGTCGAACACCCGGCCGCCGGCGAACACGAGCCGGTCGCCCGGCACGCCGAGCTTCCTCGCGGTGTGGAGCGCGAGAATCTCGCGCGCGCGCTCGGCTGCCTGGAGCGCGGCGTTGCCGGTCATGAGGGTGACGCGGCTCGAGTAGCTCCCCAGGTCCACCGGCGTCAGGTCGGTGTCGGCGGTGACCACCGCGATCTCGAATGGGTCCACGCCCAGCACTTCGGCGACGACGTAGGCGAGCACCGAGTCCGACCCCTGGCCGATCTCCGTCGAGCCGCAGAACACCGTCACACCGCCGCCGCGGTCGCACCGCAGCTGGACGCCCGAGTGCGGCATGTTGTTCCAGTAGATCGGCAGCCCGGCGCCCGAGATGTAGCTCGAGCAGGCGAGCCCGACGCCCCTTCCCTCGGGGAGCTTCCGGAACTTCTTCTTCCAGCCCGAGCCCCGCACGACCTTCTCGATGCACGCGCCGAGGCCCATCGAGCCGACGCGCAGGTAGTTGGCAGTGAGGGAGTTCGGCGGGACGAGCGTCTTGAGCCGCAGCTCCGCCGGGTCGATGGCGAGCTGCTCGGCGATCTTGTCCATCTGCACTTCGAGCGCGAACCGCGGTTGGGGAGTCCCGTGGCCGCGCTTCGGGCCGCAGGGCGCCTTGTTGGTGAACGCGCGCGCGCCCTGGAACTTGTAGCGCGGCACATGATAGGTGACGGTCTGGAGCGCGCCCGTGTAGTAGGTGCTGGCCACACCGTAGGAGCCGTAGCCGCCGCCGTCGAGCAGCGAGCGGAAGTGCATCCCCGTGATCGCCCCGTCTTTCTTCACGCCCGTCTTCACCCACATCAGCGTGGGATGGCGGCCGCGGTGGCAGTAGAAGACCTCCTCGCGGGTCAGGGTGATCTTGACCGGCCGTCCGGTGAGCATCGCGAGTTTCGCGACGACGATCTCATGGTTGAAGGGGTCGCTCTTGCCGCCGAATCCGCCACCGTTCGGCGTCGCGATCACCCGAATCCGCGCCGGCGGCAGCTCGAGCACCTTGGCCAGGGCGCGGTGGACGTAGTGCGGCGTCTGGGTCGAGCTCCACAGCGTGAGCTTTCCATCGGGAGACCAGACCGCTGCGGCGGCGTGCTGCTCCATCGGCAGATGGGTGTTCCCCTCGAAGAAGAACAGGTCCTCCCGCACGAGGTCGGCTTCGGCGAAGCCCTCCGCAACGTCGCCGAACTCGAGGTCGATCAGCTTGTGGAGGTTGCCGGCGTCGCCGTAATCGTGGATGCGCGGCTCGGGGGTGGCGACGGCCTCCTCCGCCGAAGCGATCGCCTGCAGCGGCTCGTACTCGACCTTGATCAAGTCGAGGGCCGCGGTCGCGGTCTCTTCCGTGGTCGCCGCGACGGCCGCCACGGGGTCGCCGATGAAGCGAACTTTGTCCAGGCACAGCGCGTGCTCATCCTGCGAGACCGGGAGGATCCCGAAGGGGATCGGGAGGTCCTTCCCGGTGAGCACGGCGATCACGCCTTCGAGGCGCGCGGCGGCGCTCGTGTCTACACGCACGACTCTCGCGTGCGGCTCACTGCTGCGGAGCAGCTTGCAATAGAGCATCCGTGGGAACGCGAGGTCATCGGCGAACTTGGTGACTCCGGTGACCTTCGCGACCGCGTCGATCTTGCGGTGCGCTTTCCCCACCACCCGGTGCTTAGCGGTGGCCATAGAGCGTTTCCGGCGCGGGCTCGGCATGCTCGCCGCGGAGCCGCGCCGCCGCCAGCTCGACGGCCTCGTAGATCTTGATGTAGCCGGTGCAGCGGCAGAGGTTGCCGGCGAGCGCCTCTTTGATCTCCGCGCGCGTCGGCTTGGGATTCGCCGTGAGCAGGGCTTCGGCGGCGAGGAGGAAGGCGGGCGTGCAGTAGCCGCACTGCGCGGCTCCCAGGTCGGCGAACGTCTCCTGTAGCGGGTGCAGCTTGCCCCCGCGTGCCATTCCCTCGACCGTTTTTACGGCGTGACCGGCGGAGGCGAGGCCGAGGACGAGGCAGGAGAGGACGGGTATCCCGTCGAGCAACACGGTGCAGGTACCGCATTCACCCAGCTCGCAGCCGTGTTTCGTGCCGGTGAGTCCCAGGTCCTCGCGCAGCACCTCGAGCAGCGTTTTGTGGGGTGCGAATGCCACTTCGGCGGGCTCGCCGTTCACCTCGAGCGCGATCGTGACCTTCGCGTCGACCGTCATGGACGAAACGTAATCTTGATAACGGGGACGTGCGACCGCAGCTTTCGGGTTCGAAAGCGAGGGAACGATGGAACGACGGAAGGTTGGAACGGGGTTCGGACCCCAGGTATGGGTGCTGGCTGTCTCACTTTCCATCTTTCCGTCTTTCCATCTTTCCGCCCAGGGTTATCGGGCGCAGGCCCTGCGCATCCTGCGGACCACCCCGCTCATCGACGGCCACAACGACCTCTTCGACGCGATCCGCGAGCGAGGCGGCCTCGACTCGGTGGACGTCGCGGTCCTGCAGCCGAGGTTGATGACCGACATCCCCAAGCTGCGCGCCGGGCGCGTGGGCGCGCAGTTCTGGGCCGCGTACGTGCCGGTGACGACGATCCACGAGGGCATCCATCCGGCGGTCTACGCGCTCGAGCAGATCGACCTGGTCCACCGTTTGTGCGCCCGGTATCCCGGCACCTTCGCCGAGGCACGGACCGCGGCGCAGATCGAGCGGAACTTCAAGGCGGGGAAGATCTCGTGCCTGATCGGCGTCGAGGGGGGTCACGCGATCGAGAACTCGCTCGGCGCCCTGCGCTCCTTCTATAATCTGGGCGTCCGCTACATGACGCTGACGCATTGGGAAACGATTGACTGGGCGGACGCCGCGACCGACAGCGCCAGGCACGACGGGCTCACGGCGTTCGGTGAGCAGGTGGTGCTCGAGATGAACCGCCTCGGGATGCTGGTGGACCTCTCGCACGTCTCCGACGCGACGATGATGGACGCGCTACGCGTGTCGCGCGCCCCGGTGTTCTACTCGCACTCCTCGGCCCGCGCCCTGGCCAACCACGTGCGCAACGTCCCCGACTCGATCCTGCGGATCGTCGGCCAGAAGGGCGGGGTCGTGATGGTCAACTTCAATCCGGGGTTCGTGTCGGAGGCGGTGCGGCTGTACGGCGACAGCGTCCAGGCGTGGGCCCGGGCGCTGCGGACCGCGGGAGCTGATTCTGCCACCCGCGCCGACTCGCTCAAGGCCTGGAGCGCGAGAGGTCCCAAGGCGACGCTGCCACAGGTCGCCGACCACCTCCAGCACCTCCGCGATGTCGCCGGCATCGACCACATCGGCCTCGGCTCGGACTTCGACGGCATCAGCGAAGTGCCGGTCGGGCTCGAGGACGTCTCGAAGTTCCCGGATCTCGTGGCCGAGCTGCTCAGGCGCGGGTGGAGCGAGACAGACGTGCGGAAGGTGGTGGGGTTGAACGCGCTGCGGCTGATGCGAAAGGCGGAGCGGGTCGCTCGAGACCTGCGGGCGAGCGGGCGCTAGCCGCTCAATTGACGTCACCTCCCCACCCAGCGGCGGATCTTCTCGAGCGCCACGTGCAGGCTCCTCGGCTTGACCATGTAGGCGATCGCCCCGGCCTCGAGACCGCGCAGCTGCTCCGTCTCGCTGCCGTGCACCGTCGTGAGCACCACTTGGAACTTCCCGGGATGCCCTGTTTGGAGCGCTTCGAGAATCGAGTAACCGTCGAGCGCCGGCAGGTCCACGTCGAGCAGCAACAGGGGAGTCGTGCCGTGCGTGTCCATCGCGCGCAGCTGGTCGAGCGCCTCGCGGCCGTTACGGTAATGCACGAAGCGGTAGCCCCGCGCTTCGAGCCCGAACGTGAGTAGGTCGGCGAGCGCGGCGTCTTCCTCGACCAGGATGACTTCGGGGACGCTGTCAGGATCGCCGGCGGCCGGCGGTGGGGTGTCGGTGGCTGGTGGGCCGTGCGTGAGGCGTGGTGCTGCCGCGACGGGTTGTTTCGTGAACAGGGCGGCCGCGAGGCGCCGGACGAACCCCCGCGCCGCGGCGCCGCGCGTCGCCACGCCATGCGTCGGCTGGGTGAGCCACTGCTTGGCCGCTTCCTCCAGCTCGGCGGCGACCACCGTCGCCTGGTGGAACCCGAACGAGCCCGCGGAGCCGCGCAGCTTGTGCGCGTCACGGCGCAGCTGCTCGATCGCCGCGACGTCGTCTCCCGCCGCGATGAGCCGCTCGGCCAGCTCGGCGATCCCTCCCAGTTGGTCGCGCGCTCCCTGCAGGTACTCGTCCCGGATGCCGGGAGGGAGCCCGAGGTCGTCGTCTTGGCTCACGGCCTCAAGATACAGCTAGCTTTGTTCCTTGACCTAATGACTGATCCCGCCCCTCCCCCTGGCCCCGTGGGGCTCTGCGCCACCTGCCGCTGGATGCGGACCGTGTCGAACCGGCGCGGCTCGGTGTTCTACCGGTGCGCGCGGGCCGACGACGACCCCCGCTTCCCCCGCTACCCGCCGCTGCCCGTGCGCACGTGCCCTGGCTACGAAGTGGCAGACCCACCGCGATCGTGACCGGCGCGAGCGCGTCGAGCACTGCGGCGACGGTGTCGAATCGTCGAGAGAAAAAAGAGCACGGAGCACGGAGCAGTCTGAGCGATGCGCCTGCAATTTACGCGGCGCGCCGCTCGGTACCGCTCCCTGCTCCGTGCTCTCTGCTCCTTCTCCCCGGGGCCGGCCCTAGGGCGCGGCGGCCGGTCCCCGTGGCCCGCTCCAGAAGCGAAATCCGTGCCGAGCCCGGCATGCGCCCGTATCTCGCTCGTAGTGCGGGGCTTAGGGGACGCCCGGGCACCTCCGGTGACCGCGCTCACCTTGCAAGATGCCGCTCGATTCCCCACTTTGATTGCCGCGCGCCCCCCGACATCTCTCGCCCCGAGGTTTGCCATTGGTTCAGCCGCGTTCGCTGGAGCGCGCGAAGCAGTTCTTCTTTCGACACTTCGAGCGGATTTTCGTCCTCCTGCTCGTCGCCTCCCTGCTGTGCATCAACTATCTGATCGACCAGAAGTTCGCGTTCCTGAGCTTCTACTACCTGCCGATCATTCTCGCCGGCTTCTTCGGCGGGCGCCGGTTCGCGGTGTTCTCGGGGGTGTTCGTTGGATCGCTCGTGTTCTTCTTCCAGGTGTTCGAAGGACTGGGGATGGAGGCGGGGCTCAACGAGGACGCGTTGCTCACGCTCGTGCCGTGGGCCGGCTTCCTCATTCTCACGGGCTACGTCGTGGGCGGGTTGGCGGAGCAGCGCGCGGCGCGCCTCGCGGACCTGAAGAACGCCTACCTCGCCACCCTGGAAGTCCTCACCTACCACATCGAGTCCAGCGAGCGGCACCAGCAGGGCCATTCCAACCGGGTGGCCGAGCTGGCGGCGGCGATCGCCACGGAGATGGAGCTTTCGGAGACGGAGATCGAGAACCTCCGGATCGCGGCACTGCTGCACGAAGTGGGGACGGCGGACCAGCGGCTGCTGCGGTTGCTGTCGCGCTCAGTGACCGACGAGACACTGGCGGTGGCGCGCGCGCTGCGCGGCGCCGCCGAGATCATCGCCGAGTATGCGCACTATTACGAGATCGTGGGCGACGACTGGGACATCGAGGCCCTGCCGATCCCGCTGACGGTGAAGGTGCTGGCCGTGGCCGACGCCTTCGAGACGCTGCAGATGCCGACGCCGGTGCGGCCGGCGTTCACGCGCTGGAGCGCCCTGGAAGAGGTGGAACGGGGGGCCGGGAAGACGTTCGCCCGCGAAGCGGTGCGGGGTCTGCGCGTCGTGGCGGGCCGACCCGAGGTCGCCGCGCACGGCAAGGAGCTGCGGGTCGGCTAACCCGCCCTAGTCCGGGGGCGGACCGGACCGCCCGCTCGCGACGCCGCTCGCCACCCCGACGCCGAACGCGACGGCGGTGCCGATCGTGACGATGGGGAGTGCGGCGATGGGGAGGACGATGGCGGCGGCGGCGGCGCCCGCGATCAGCGGGGCCGATGGTTTGCGAATGGCGTCAACGTAGCGCAGGCGGCGCCGCACGAAAGTGCGGCTCATCACGAAGCCGCCGACGAGCGCGGCGGCAGTCACAGCCAACCAGAGCATTGCAGCCTCCTGACAGTATCGACCCGTACGCAACTTGCGGGGCGTGCGTTTCAAACGCAAATCTGGACGCATAGACAACCCCCTGAAGGACATCGATTCCGCCGAGCGCGCCCAGCTCCTCAAGGTCGCGGTCTTCTTCGGGCCGCCGTGCTTCATTATGCTATCGCTGGCCTGGTACTTCTGCGCGCGGCAGCAGTGGATCTCCGGCGGGGTCTTCCTGCTGCTCGTGGTGTTGAACGTGCCGCTCACCGTCGCCGGAATCGTCGCCATCCACCGGGGGGCGGGCGCGGCGTCGACCGGACTCGTGAAAACGATCTTCGCGGCGGGCAATATCCCGCCGCCTCCGACGTATCCGCGGCAAGACGTCCTGATCGCGCGGGGGCAGTACGCGGAGGCGGCCGACTACTTCCGCGATCACCTTCGCATCGAGCCGGGAGATCACGAGGCGCGACTCCAGCTCGCGCACTTGCTCGAGACGCGCCTCCAGGGATACGACGAAGCGGAGCGGCTGTATCAGGAGGTCCGGCGGATGCAGCCGGATCCGCGGCAGGAGGTTCGGGCCGGGAACGGCTTGATCGACCTGCACCGGAGGACGGGACGGCGCGACCGGCTGCGGGTCGAGCTGGCGCGCTTCGCGGACCGCTACCGGGGGACCAGGGCGGGCGACGCGGCGGCGCGCGAGCTCAAGGAGCTCAAGGCGACGGACCTCACCAGCGAATCGCCGCGCTCCCCCAGGTAAACCCCGAGCCGAACGCCGTCAGCACGAGCAGGTCGCCGCGCGCGAGGCGCCCCTCGGTCAGCGCTTCGTCGAGCGCGATCGGGATCGACGCCGCGGTCGTGTTCCCGTACTTCTGGATGTTGACGTACACCTGATCGTTACGCAGGCCGGTCGCCCGCTGCACCATCTCGATGATCCGCAGATTGGCTTGGTGAGGGACGAGCAGCTTGATGTCGGCGGGGGTGAGACTGTTGGCCTTGAGGGCGATCGCGACCGACTCCGGCATCTTCACGGACGCAAACTTGAACACCTCGCGTCCTTCCATCACCGCGCGATGCAGGCCTCGCTCCAGCATCTCCACGCTCACAAAGGGGTCGTGCGCCAGCCCCGGGCCGTCCACCCACAGCTTCTCGGCGTAGCGGCCGTCCGCGAAGATGTGCGTGGACAGCACGCCGCGGCCCGGCTCTTCGGTCGGGCCGAGGATTACGGCTCCCGCGCCGTCGCCGAACAGCACCGCCGTGTCGCGCCCGCGGGTGGTCTTGTCGAGCCCCCGCGAGTGCACCTCGGCGCCGACGAGGAGGATCCGCTCGTACTGGCCGGTGCGGATCCAGGCATCGGCGATCGAGAGGCCGTAAATGAAGCCGCTGCACTGGTTGCGCACGTCGACAGCGGGGATATCGGTGATGCCCAGCTCGCGCTGCAGGAACACGCCGTTGCCGGGCTCGAAATGATCGGGGGTGCAGGTGCAGTAGATGATGCAGTCGATGTCGGCGGGGGTGAGACCGGCCTTGCCGAGCGCCTTCAGCGATGCCTCGCGCGCGAGCGAGACCCCGGTATCGCCCTCCGACACCCAGTGGCGCGTCTTGATGCCGCTGCGCTGGACAATCCACTCGTCCGACGTGTCCATCATCTTGGCGAGGTCGTCGTTCGTGACGACGCGGGCGGGCACGTGGAAGCCGGTGGCGAGAAAGGCGGTACGAGGAGGGGGCATCGGACTCCGGGCTTGGGGGTCATGCGCCCGGTTGCGGGCGGCGGCGAAGCTACCAACATTAGCGCATGGACCTCAGCGTGACCAGACAACAATACGATGCCATCCGGGGCGCGAAGCATCTGCCCGACGTCCTGAGGCAAGTGCTGGACGGCGCGAAACGCAACGGAGACGGCTACGTGCTGCACCTCTCTTATGAAGAGGCCACGGCGCTGAATGAGCTATGCTCGTGGAACGTTCATACCGACGACGTCGGCGCCGTCACGCCCGACTCCAGACTGTTTGACGACCTGGTCCGCGCCATCATGACTCACCCGGAGTTCTAATGCGCACACCTGTTCTGCTGCTCGCGTGCCTGACCCTCCCCGCATCGCTCATCCCCCGTCCCCTGCCCGCGCAACGGCGCGCCATTGCGTTCGAGGACTTCATCGCCCTGAAGGGTGTGAGCGATCCGCAGCTCTCTCCCGACGGGAAGTGGGTCGCCTACACGGTGGGCGTACCGTCGCTGCAGGAGAACCGCGGCATTTCGCGCGTCTGGGTGGCGGAGGTGGCGACCGGCCGCTCGCGCCAGCTCACGGGCGGTCCCGGCGCCGACCGCCAGCCGCGCTGGTCGCCCGACGGGAAGACGCTGGCGTACATCTCGACCCGCGAGAGCGGGCCCCAGGTGTGGCTGCTGCCGATCGGCGGTGGTGACGCGCGCAAGCTGTCCAGCCTCCCCGATGGCGCGTCGGATCCGGTATGGCTCCCGGGCGGTGCCGGCCTGCTGGTCGTGAGCGACATCAAGTGGCCCGCCGAGCAGGAGATCGACCGCCGCAACGGGGCGTTCCCGACCGACGCGCGGATCTGGACGGGTCTCTTGTGGCGTCACTGGGACGACTTCCGCGCCGGCAAACGGCAGCACCTGTTCCGAGTGGACGTGGCCACGGGGCGCGCGACCGACCTGACCCCCGTGGACCACGATGTGCCGGCGATCGCGACCAGCGGGGACGGCGACGTCGCGGTGTCGCCCGACGGCCGCGAAATCGCGGTTGCCATGCACGGGGACTCGATCGTCGCGGACAATACCAATGTGGACATCTATCTGACGACGCCGGACGGCGGCGGGATGCGGGCCTTCACCTCGGCGCCCGGCGCCGACAACACGCCGCGCTACTCACCGGACGGCCGGTGGCTGTCGTATCTCTCGATGGAGCGGGCGGGGTTCGAGGCCGACCGGCTGCGGTTGATGCTGGCGGACCGGCGCCCGGGGCCCGGGGGGGGAGGCGGTCAACCGGTCGACGCCACCGTGGGCTGGACGCTCTCCGTGGGCTCGTACACCTGGTGCCCAAACTCCAGGTGCATCTACGCGGTCGTCGAGGAGCGGGGCCGGGACGACGTCTATCGGATCGATATTCCGGGATTCCGGCGCACGCGCGTCGTGACGGGCGGCGTCAACACCAATGTCGCGGTCGCCGCTGACAGTCGGGTGCTCGCCTATCTGCACCAGAGCAACACCGAGCCGCCCGAGGTGTGGCTCGCCGGCAAACCGCTGTCGCACCAGAACGACTCCGCCGTCGCTACGCTCGACCTGCCGCCGCTCGAGGAGTTCGGGTTCGTGGGCGCGCTGGGCGACTCGGTGTTCGGCTGGCTGCAGAAGCCGCCCGGCTTCGCGCCGGGGCAGCGCTACCCGCTCGTGTACCTGATTCACGGCGGACCCCAGGGCGCCTGGACCGACTCCTGGGGCGCCCGCTGGAATCTCCAGATGTTCGCCGCGCGCGGATTCGTCGTGGCGGCGGTGAACTTCCACGGCTCCACCGGCTACGGCCAGAAGTTCACCGATGCCATCTCGCGGCACTGGGGTGACTACCCGTACGAGGACCTCATGAAAGGCCTCGATGTCGTGGCGCGGCTGCCGTACGTCGATTCGACGCGGATGGGCGCGGCGG
>JBGPOM010000019.1:0-12466 GCA_041488075.1 Gemmatimonadota bacterium | reverse complement strand
CGGCTGGCAGGGCAACGAGAACAGCATGCACCCCTTCGCCATCGGGCCGTGGCGGGCCCCGGGCGCCAACGCCAACTGTTTTGCCCGCGAGTCGCACATCGACCAGCTGGCGGTCAAGGCGGGAATGGATCCCATTGAGTTCCGGATGCTCAACCTGGCCGACGCGCGCATGAAACGCGTGCTGAAAGCGGCGGCCGACACGTTTGGCTGGCAGCCCACGGCGGGGCCGAGCAAGCGCGGCTACGGCGTGGCGTTGGGTATCGACGCCGGGACCTATGTCGCGACCATCGCCGAGGTGGCGGTGACGCCCGCCACCGGGGCCGTCAAGGTGGTGCGCATGGTGTGCGCGCAGGACATGGGGGTCCTGGTGAATCCCGAGGGCGCGACACAACAAATGGAAGGATGTCTCACCATGGGGCTGGGCTACGCGCTGAGCGAGGAACTGCGATTCGCGAACGGGCAGGTCCTGGACCGGAACTTCGGCACGTACACCCTGCCGCAGTTCTCGTGGGTGCCGAAGATCGAGACGGTGATTCTCGACTCACCCGATATTCCGGCGCAGGGCGGGGGCGAACCGGCGATCATCACCGTGGGTGCCGCCCTGGCCAACGCGGTGTTCGACGCGACCGGCGCGCGGGTGGCGCAGCTCCCGCTGACCGCTGCGCGGGTGAAGGCGGCGTTGGCGCGGACCTAGCGGCGTCAGCACTCGGCAGCATGACGATAGATGAGGTGAGCCTGCTGAGGTACCTCCACGGAGAAACTATGCAGAAGCGCAAACTTGGAAAGAGCACGCTGGAAGTTTCGGCTCTCGGGCTGGGCTGTATGGGAATGAGCTTTTCTTACGGTCCGGCTGGGGACAAGCGGGAGATGATCTCTCTGATCCGGTCAGCTGTTGAGCGCGGCATAACATTCTTCGACACAGCTGAAGTGTACGGGCCGTTCACGAACGAGGAACTCGTGGGCGAAGCCCTCGCTCCCTTCCGTGGGCAAGTGGTGATAGCTACCAAGTTCGGCTTCAACCTCGATCCCAAGCTCGATGCCAGGGGGATGCAGGGTTTGCCGGGCCTGGATAGTCGGCCAGCGCACATCAAGCAGGTCGCCGAGGCCTCGCTCAAGCGACTCAGAGTCGATGCCATCGATCTGTTCTATCAACATCGTGTTGACCCGGACGTGCCAATTGAAGACGTGGCGGGAGCGGTGAAGGACCTGATTCAGGAAGGCAAGGTTACACACTTCGGTCTTTCTGAAGCGGGAGCACAGACGATTCGTCGCGCCCATGCCGTCCAGCACGTCACGGCAGTCCAAAGCGAGTACTCGCTGTGGACGAGGGACCCTGAAGTGGAAGTGCTGCCGACCCTCGAGCAACTCGGAATCGGGTTCGTTCCGTTTAGCCCCCTGGGCAAAGGCTTCCTCACGGGAAAGATCAACGAAAACACCAAGTTCGACGGTTCCGATTTCCGCAACACTCTCCCTCGTTTTACGCCGGAAGCTCGGAAGACGAACCAGGCCCTGGTTGATCTGCTTGCCACCATTGCAAAACGGAAGCGGGCAACCCCTGCCCAGATCGCGCTCGCGTGGCTGCTTGCCCAACAGCCCTGGATTGTGCCAATCCCAGGCACTCGGAAGCTGGAACGGCTGGACGAAAACATCGGCGCCACTAGAGTCGAGCTCACGCCGGACGATCTTCGTGACATTGATGGTGCGGCCTCCAAGATCACCGTGCAGGGGGCTCGGTACCCGGAGAAGCTGCTGCGGATGACGGGTCGCTGACCGGCAAGGGCGTCTCGCGCGTAGTTCGGGTGGCCAGGTGCAAGGTGACGTTTTCACAGTCCGCTAGGCAGCGAGCAACCTGACATGATAAGGAGACTCATATGGCAGAGAGCGTCTACAAGGTCATCGAGTTGGTCGGGACGAGCACGGAATCCTGGGAGAAGGCCGCGGCGGCGGCCGTCAAGCGAGCGGGGAAGTCGCTCCGTGACCTGCGTGTGGCAGAGATCTCGCAGCTCGACATGCAGTTGAAAGACGGCAAGGTCGAGAGCTATCGAGCGAAGATCAAGGTTTCCTTCAAGTTTGAAGGCGACTAGTCATCCGACCGCCGCAGCCTAACAAGCGCTTGAGGCTGGCGGCGCGCGTAGACCAGGGAATGACGACTTCTTCTTCGGCGCGCCGCAGCATAAGCGCGATCCGTTAGACAGCACGGGGTGGGAGGCCACGCGTCCGGACTCGTCGTATGCCGTCCTAGATGCGAAGCTGGTGCCGATCGGGCTTGCCGAACGGAACATTGTGGACGCCGGCGGTTTGCTGACCCAGACGGTAACGAGCTGGTGGTGTGGTACCGACAATGCGGCGGGTCGGTGACTCTGCTGCACAATCGTGTACATTCCCGACCTTTCGCCCTGCCACTACTACGGAGCGCACCCAACCCTGGGTCGGCATCAGCTGCTCGCGGTCGGGTGGCTTGAACCTGGGCACGACTTCGTCCATGGGCCCCCTGATGACGCATTGGCAAACACGCTGAAGAGGTACTTTGGGACCTACGGCCGCGGGTTCTTTGCGGGGGGTCATCATTGCGGGTTTTGTTTCGAAGCAGCCGGCGGACTGCCCGCGCTGCCTCGATCGCTTGATGACGTACCCATCGGCTACAAGGATCTGTTCTTCTCCATTCCGAACCAAGCTGCCTTGTTCGCAGTCCCTGAACTCATCACGCACTATATGACGGTCCATCATTATCAGCCGCCGGCGAGATTCTGCGAGGCGGTTGCTTGGCGGCCGCCCATTGAGGTCTAATAATTGTAGGATAGCACCGCCCAATGAGGAAATGAAGCGGGGAAGCCTGTGCTGGAACTCGCCCCCGCCTAACAAGCGCTTGACGCTGGCGGCGCGCGGCGTCTATGGTAGAATTCCATATTGTGATCATTCATGTTGTGCGTTAGGCAGCGCAGGCGCGTCTCAGGCCTAAACTGAGGAAGGCTCTATGGACCCTGCTGTGTTCTTGGCTGCACTCCTAATATTCGTGGGGGTCCCCGCTTTCACGGTGATCAGGCTCGCTCGTCTGCGTGCCACTCGTATAGAACCACCATCAGCGGACGTCGCGGCGCGGCTCGAGGAACTTGAACGTAGTGTCCAGGGCCTCCAACAGGAGCTAGCAGAAACACAGGAGCGACTCGATTTCGCAGAGCGTTTACTCAGCAAGGCTCGGGAAGAGCGGCGCATTGGCAGCTGAGACAACTCTACCGACGGCGCGAGACTGAGCTGTGGAGCTTCGGCCCCTAGACGCTTCTCACGATGCCCTTCTCCTCTCCCTACAAGAGCAGGATGACGTATGGGAGTTCGTCGGGGCGCTGCCGGACCGGGGGGAGGGGGAGGGGGAGGGGGACCCGCACCGCCTCTTTGCGGTCATCGAAGGCCAGGTCGCGGTGGGCATTGGGGGTCTCGTCAGATCTCAGGCGTTGGACGGGAACGATCTCGAGGTGTTGTGCGCGATGAGATCCGACGCACAACGCCGGGGGCTCGCCCAGCGCGCCTGCCAACTGATTCTCGCGTGGGCCTTCGACACGGCCAAAGTCGAGCGCGTCATTGCGTGCATCGATGACGATAACGAGGGGGCGCGATCTATTGCGACGAAACTCGGCATGCAGGAGTTATGCGCGATGCCTCCAAGCAGAACGGTCTACGTGAAGTACCGTGACTAGCACGGGCGAGCAACTCACCGTCTGCTATCAGCTGGGTTCGGGAGAGCGTCCCAGTGAGTTCACGTCCGCCAAGGGCTCGCAGGTTCTGCTCGTCCGCTACCGGCGAGTTCAATGAACGCGCCGCCTTGGTACATGTTGCGATGGCTCGGCACGGCGATACTCGTGGGCGTGCTCTACCTCGCCGTTGGTATGGCAGCCGCCGCACTGGCCGGGGCGGCCGCGTCCAATCAGATGCGATCCTTCTGGCGGGGGTCCGCCTTTGTCATCAGCGGTGTGGTGTTCGCGGCCCACATAGCCTACGAGCACTTTCGACTTCGTAACACAGCGCGGCCAACGGCATGGCACGCGGCCGTGGCCGTCGCGTTCGGCGCCTTCGCGCTCGCACTCGTGGCCAACATTCATGACCTGGGGTCAGCCTCGGGTTATCGACCCCGAATGCTCATCGCCTTGGTAGCCTGGCCCCTGCTGACCGCTGTGCCGGCGTTTATTGTCGCCCTCGTGGTGGCCGCTGGCCTTGGCGTGAAGCGCCCGGGCGTCTAGGCGAGCAGACCGAACGTCTATGCCCGTGATCTCCTTGATGCTCGCGGGCGCCGATGCACCGACGGCCGTGGCATGGTACAAGCGCGCCCTCGGCGCTACGGAGCTGTCTTCAGCGCGCCGCAGCTTCAGCGCGGTCCGTTAGGCGACCGACCGTGGCCTCCCGCCTACACGCCATCATTCCGCGCGTCGCAATCGCGGTGGGGTTGCCAGGATCCGTCCTGCTCGTCCTTGCCTTTCTCCGGTACACGCGTCCCTACGTGGTGCCATCCGGCAGCGACATCTTCTCGGTCGTGCAAGGGCGATGGGCGTGGACCACGGCGGACAGCGGGTGCATCACGGACTGGCATCGAATTACCATCTCGCCCGATCACCAGGTCATGATCATTACAAGCTCCAAGCCCTACAAGGGCGCGGATGGCAACCTCGATTCCGTCGCCGTCTATGATATCCAAGCTTACACCCAGAGCTGGGTGCGCGGCGCCATTCGGGGCGAGACACGGCTGACCGCCGACGGCCGCCCAGTTGTCTGGGACCTGGTCCTCAGATCGCCCGATCGGTACGCGTGGCACCGAACGGACTGGATTGGCCGGGCCTACACGCTGGAGATCCAGCGTTGTCCAGGCCCTCCAAGCGAACGGTCGGCGAAGGGCCGGCCGGCTAGCAAGCGGTAGATTGCGGCATGAATCTTTCTTCAGCGCGCACCACGTTAAGGGTCCGTTAGGCTGACTCGACGAGGATCCCCACGTGGCATCCAAGACACGCTTCTGGAATACGGTGCTGGTGCTGTTGTCCGCCGGCAATCTGGTAGCCGTCTGGTTCGCGGCGCGACCGGGCGAGCCCTGGCATGCAACGATCCACGCCGCGTTAGCCCTGGGGTTCGGGCTGTGGGCGCAGGCGCGGATGCGGCTCGAGGCGGCACGGTTCGGTGCGGGTGCGCTGGACGAGGGGAGCGAGGGCGAGATCGCGGCGCTGCGAGGCGAGGTCGGGGAAGTGCGAGGCGAGTTGGGCGACGTGCAAGAGCGGCTCGATTTCACCGAGCGGTTGCTCACTCAAGCGCGCGACGCAGACCGGGCTCCCGGCCGCCGGGAGACCTAGTGGTGTTACGCGGCAGCCCGACGTCCGGAGAGTCTCACCATGGCGCATGAACTGAAGGGGCTCTACAAGCTCGGGGGAGCAGCATTCGTTGTGAGCGGCCTGCTGTTCCTGTCGCGAGCCATCCTGGACCTCATGGCAGGTGCGCCACCCTCGAGCGGAGTGGAGATCCTCGCGTGGATCGCATCGCATTCACTGATTCATGATTTCCAGAGCGAGATCCTGTTCTTCGCAGCGGCGTTCTTGGTTCCCGCGGTAATTGCCCTCTATCAGAGTCTCGTCGGCGTTGACAGAGCCAAGGCGGTGACGGGGTGCGGAATCATGGCGGCGGCGATCCCAGTCTTGATGGTACTGCTCATCGTTCACGGGCGTCTGGTCTACCCCGTGTATGGCATCCGCGTCAGTACGCCCGACCTCGCGGCCTTCGTCGTCGCCATTTTCTACGGTGGTCTACACGCCGTCAGTCTCCTAATGGGAATCGCCACCTTCGTCGTGAGTTTGGCCATGAGGGGTGGAGCGTACGGGAAGCCGGTTGTGTATCTCGGATTCGCCACCGCCGTGGCCGATGTCATCGGCTCATATCCCTATGCCATCGGGCCCGCGCTCACGCTGGTCTCTCAGGTGTTTTTCGCGGCGTGGTTCTTCGCGGTAGGCTCGCAACTCTACAGAATGCGAGAAGACACCGCTGCTCGTTAGGCGCACCGCGTGGGAGTGACCTTGGCCCGTCGCTCACCAAAACTCTGGCGCTGTCCCAAGTGCGGCCACCGCTTTGTCACCCGCAACCTCTGGCATTCTTGTGGCCGCTACCGCCTCGCCGACCACTTCGTGGGCAAGCCTCCGCTGCTCCGCGCTACGTTCCGCCGGTGGGTAGACGTGGCCCGCAGCTGCGGGCCGGTCACCGTATACGCCCAGAAATCTCGGATCGTGCTTCAGGCCCGCGTGCGGTTCGCAGGCGCCGTCGTCCGCCAGGGGTGGCTTGATGCGGGACTTTGGCTGAAACGGCGCGTCACGCACCCGTGCGTGCACCGCATCGAGGACTTCGGACGCTTGGGCTACGGCGTCCACTTCCGGCTCACCACACCGGCCGACATCGATCGGCGACTGGCCGCCCTGATCCGCGAGGCGTATACGGCCGCACTGGGCTCAGGCCGACCGGGCGGACGGCTCACACGTGCCTGAAGCTGCCGGCGCGCGGAGACTGGAGACTAAGGAAGCGCACCGCCATGGCGCAGGGCCCTGGAGCGACCCGTGTCCATCCGGTACGAAACGCGCCAGGACCGAAACTCTTGCTTGGCGTTGCGGCTCCCGGTCCCTAGATTGGCTGCGATGACGTGCCGCTGTCCCCCTCCCGAGCGCTCCGGCGCGCGGAGCGTGTGAATGACGCCGCGGTCCCCGGCGGCGACTGACGCCGCCCAGCGCCTCTGGGCGCGCGCCGCGGGCGACAGCAGCGCGCCCGAGGAGATCGCCGCGGCGGCGGCGCGGATCGGTAACGAGCTCCGCGCGGGGCTGGGGCGGTGGATCGGCGCCGACGGGTATCGCACGCTGCTCGATCGCGCGCTCGGATTGGCGCGGGCGGAGCATCCGGCGCTGGGCGGTCTGGCGGGGCTCGGCGGGGACGAACCGTTGACCACGGCGGCCGTGCGGGCGCAGGGCGCCGACCCAGTGGCCGCCGGTTTGGTGGCGATGGTGGCCGCGTTGGTCGAGCTGCTGGGCCGCATCATTGGAGAAGACATGGCGGTGCACTTGGTGGACCAGATCGGCACACCGAACCCGCGCGGCGTCGTGAGCACCGAGACCGGGAGAGGTCACGATGGTTAGGAAACCTGCCCAGAAGGTGGCGGCGCCCGGACGTCCGTCGCTGGAGCTCCTGGACACCGGCGTGCCCGGGCTGAACGAGGTGTTGGGTGGAGCGCTGCCGGCGCTGTCCTTCAACCTGGTTGCCGGCGGTCCCGGCTCGGGCAAGACGACGCTGACGATGCAGCTCCTGTTCGCCAACGCGACCGCCGCGCGGCCCGGCCTGTTCATCACGCTGCTGGGCGAGACGTCGCTGAAGATGCTGCGCTACCAGCAGCTGTTCGATTTTTTCGATCAGAGCCGCGTCGGATCGGATGTGCATTTTCTGAATCTCAGCGAGGAGGCGCTGAACGGAGACCTGGACGGGGTGCTCATTCGGATCATCGCGGAGGTCGACCGCCTGCATCCCGCTGTCGTCGTCGTCGACTCGTTCCGGTCGCTGACCCGCACCGTGGGAGAGGCCCAGACCGGCCAGCTCGAGCATTTCGTGCAGCGGCTGGCGCTGCACCTGACGACGTGGGAGATCACCTCGTTCCTCATCGGGGAATACTCGGAGTTCGAGCTGCGGGATCCGATCTTCACGGTCGCGGACGGCATTCTCTGGCTCTCCCAGGAGGTGAACCGGAACTCGGTCGTCCGCAGGCTCCAGGTCGTGAAGGTGCGCGGCATGGACTCGATGCCGGGACTGCACACGATCCGGATTACGGACGGAGGCGTGCAGGTCTTCCCGCGCACGCCCGAGGGCGCGGGCGAGATCCACCCGCGCGAAGGCGGGCGGCTGTCGACCGGGATCGCCGGTCTCGACGAGATGATGGGCGGCGGCATCCCGGCGGGGGATTCCCTGGTCCTCGCGGGCCCGACGGGCACGGGCAAGACGACGTTCGCGATGAAGTTCGTCGCGGCCGGCCTCGCGGCGGGCGAGAGCGCGGTGATCGCGATCTTCGAGGAGCATCCGGAGGTATACCTCCAACGGGCCAAGAGCGTCGATGTGGACCTGCGCGACGCGATACGCGAGAACAAGCTGCGCATCATCTACCTCCGGCCCCTCGACCTCTCGGTCGACGAGACGCTGGACGAGATCCGGAGGGCGGTCCGGGAGATCGCCGCGAAGCGCGTCGTCATCGACTCGATCTCGGGCTTCGAGATGGCGCTGGCTCCGGCGTTCCGCGAGGATTTCCGCGAGTCGCTCTACCGCCTCATCGGCGCCCTCACGGGGCTCGGCGTCACCATGTTCTCGACCGTCGAGGTGGTGGAGGGGAAGGGCGACGCCGGCCTCCAGCTCACTGGGTACCAGGTCTCGTTCCTGACCGACGACATCGTCAGCCAGCGCTACGTGGAGATCGAGGGCGAGCTCCGTAAGGCGCTCGTGGTGGTCAAGATGCGGGGCAGCGCCCATAGCGGGGCGTTCCGGACCTACGAGATCACGGCCACCGGCGTGCAGCTGGGCGAGTCGCTCCGGGAATACGACGGCATCATCACCGGCATGCCCACGCGCCAGCTCCGCATCCCGCCGCCGCGCCATCCGGGATTGACGGAGCAGGAGGTGCTCGTGCTCGAGATGGTCGTCCGGGTGGGCGCGATGTCACCGGCCGATGTCGCGAAGCAGACGGGGCTGCCTGCGGACGGCATCGAGGTCATCCTCGAGCGGCTGGTCCAGCTGCACTACGTGAGCCACAAGGGCGGGCGCTACGAGGCCGAGTCGCGTTCGCGCGGTCCCTAACGGCACTGCCGTGACCGGACGTGAGGGGCCGCGAGTCGACTGGGGGCGCGACGAGCGCTATCAGCAGCTCGTCGAGCTGGCGCCGGACGGCATCCTGATCCACGACGGCGAGCGGATCGTCCTCGCCAACGCCGCCGCCGTCCGGCTCGCGGGCGCGACCCGCCGGGCGCAGCTCGTCGGTCTGCCGATCGACACCTTCCTTGACCCGCCCTACTTGAAGGCGGTCCAGACCCAGCTCACCGATGCCGTCAGCCCGGCCGAGCTCGCACCGCCGGTGCGGGACACGTTTCGCCGGCTCGACGGGTCCGAGGTGGAGGTCGAGGTGCGGGCGGTCGCGTTCATCGACCATGGTCGCCCCTCCGCACATCTCATCATCCGCGACATCACCGAGCGGCTCGCCGTGGAGCAGGCGGCGCAGCAGATGCAGGAGCGGCTCCAGCAGGCGCAGAAGATGGAATCGGTGGGCGCGCTCGCGGGTGGCGTGGCCCACGAGATCAACAACATGGTGCAGGTGGTCCTGGGGTTCAGCGATTTCCTGGTTCGGGACACGCGCCTACCGGAGGAGAGTCTCGCGGACGTGCGGGAGATCATCCGGGCGGCCGACCGCGCTGCGGCCGTCACGCGGCAGCTTCTCGCCTTCAGCCGCCGCGCCGTCCACCGACCACAGGTCGTCGACTTGGGCGCCGCCGTGCGCGACGCCGCGTCGGTGGTGCGCCGCCTGCTGGGCGAGGGTCGGCGCCTTCTCGTGGTGGCGGACGCCGCGCCCCAGGTGTGGGTCGACGTCGGGCAGCTCCAGCAGGTGATCATCAACCTGGCCCTGAACGCACGCGACGCGATGCCGGCCGGCGGCACCCTCACCCTCACCACGGCGGAGACCGACCTTCCGGGCGGCATGGCTGCCGCCGACGGCGTCGCCATCCCCGCCGGCCGGTACGCCGTCCTCATGGTGCGTGATACCGGTGCCGGCATCGCCGCCGCGATCCAAGCGAAGATCTTCGAGCCCTTCTTCACGACGAAGCCCGCCGGCCAGGGGACCGGGCTCGGCCTCGCCGCCGCCCATGGCGTCCTGGGGCAGAACCACGGCTACATCACGGTGACGAGTGCGCCCGGCGAGGGCGCGACGTTCACGGTGTACCTGCCCGTCCTCACGGCCGCGGACCTGGCCGAGCGTCACGGGGAGCCGCCACGCGCCGGCGCGGACGTGGCACCGGCCGGCGCGACGGTCCTGGTGGTCGACGACGAGCCGGCGGTGCGGGCGGTCGCCGCGCGGATTCTGGAACGCGGCGGCTTCCGCGTGCTCCAGGCGCCGGATGGCGCCGGCGCGCTGGAGCTGGTCGACCGGCACGGACCGCCGCAGGTCGTGCTCACCGATCTGATGATGCCGGGCGTCGGCGGAGCCGAACTGGCGCGACGCCTGAAAGAACGCTGGCCGGCGCTCCCGATCGTCTTCATGTCCGGCTACTCGCCCGAGGAGCTGCACCGCCAGGGCGCGACCGTCTCCGAGGGAGAGCTGATCCAGAAGCCGTTCACGCCCGACGCGCTCGTGGCCGGTGTGGCCGCGGCGCTCGCGCGCGTAGGCGCGCGCGCATCGTAACCACCCGTTCCATCCGAAGTCTGCGGTCCCGGCTACGTCAAAGGCTCTACGTATCCCTGCACCCTTCGACCGATACGTGCGGGCTGGCGCGCGCGCTAACCTTGAGGGGATAGGACGGCATCTCTCTCTCTGAAAGACAGGATACTCCCATGAGACGTTCCCTGGCTGGTGTACTCACCTTGGCCGCTCTGGTGCCGCTGGCGATGAATTGCGCCATGAACAAGACCGAGAAAGGCGCGATTATCGGCGCGGGTGCCGGTGGGGCGGTGGGCGCCGTCATCGGCAAAGCCACCGGGTCGACGGTGCGCGGGGCGATCATCGGGGCGGCGGTGGGCGGCGTCGCGGGCGCGGTGATCGGGCACCAGATGGACAAGCAGGCCGAGGAGCTGGCGTACGATCTCCCCGGGGCCACGGTGCAGCGCATCGGCGAGGGCATCACGGTGACGTTCCCCGAGGGGCTGCTCTTCGGGTTCGACTCCGATCAGATCAGCCCCGCGGCGCGGGACAACCTGCGGCGGTTTGCGGCAAGCCTGCAAAAGTATCCGAACACGAGAACGCTGATCGTGGGTCACACCGACTCCGACGGCAGCGCCGACTACAACATGGATCTGTCGAACCGGCGCGCGCTGTCGGCCGCGAGTTTCCTGGCGGGGGAGGGCGTCGATCGCTCCCGCATCAGCACAGCCGGCCGCGGCGAAACCGAGCCGATCGCCACGAACGAGTCGGACGCCGGGCGGCAGCAGAACCGGCGCGTGGAGGTCGCGATCTACGCAGACGCCGCAGCCCGTAGCGGGCAGTAAGGCAGGGTCCGCCGGGCCCGCCCGGCTGGCTCGGCTGGCTCGGCTGGCCCGGCTGGCCCGGCTGGCCCGGCTGACCCATCGGCGGTCGGTCATCGGGCTCGCCGTACTCGCCGCGCTCCTGGTCGGCGGCCTGTGGTGGCGCGCTTCCTGGATCGTCACCCGGCTGCTGGGCACGTGGACCGCCACGACCCTCGCGGAGAAGTCGGGCGGTGTGTACCGGCTTGATCTGACGCGGGTACGGTTCAACTTCGCGCTGCGGCGCATCGTCGTGGACTCGATCCAGGTGACGACGAACCGGGCGATCAACGCGCTGCGGCAGCGGCCGCTCGCGGCGCTGCGCCTCGTGTTTCACAAATGCACGATCAGCGGCGTGCACCTCACCACGCTCGTCTCGAACGGCGGCCTGATCGCGAAGTCGTTCGGCTGCCGGGCGGTGAGTGTCGCGGTCGTGGTGCACCCTGGCGCGGATGACGCAGCGGTCCAACCGCGCCTCGCGCGCCGGGCGTTTCTCGTCCTCCAGCAAGGCCTGCGGCCCCCGTCGTTCGCTCCCCGGGTGCGGATCGCGCGGATCGATTTTCCGCACGTGGGGCTCGACTTCCGTCTGGAGCGCGCGCGGGCCGGCGACGCACGACTCCAGCTGGAAGAGCTGCGGTGGCGCATGGCCGGGTTCGCGATCGATCCCGCCGATACCACGGCGTCGGCCCGCCCCCTGTTCAGCCGCACGGTCGAGCTCGCGGCGGCCAACTTCGTGGCCCATCCCGACAGCGTCAGCGCCGTGCGGGTGGGGGCGCTCGTGGCGAGCCTCACCGACTCGACGCTCGATCTGAGCGGCGTTGCCTTCGCGCCGACGCTGAGCGACGCCGCATTCGGGCGGTCGCAGCGGTACCGGCGGAGCCTGATCAAGACCAGCGTTGGCCGCATCGCCGTGCAGGGCCTCGACGTCGGCGCCTTCGTGCTGGGCCAGGGCCTGCGCGCGAGGCGCGTCGAGCTGGACTCGTTGCGGCTGGACGTCACGAGCGACCGGCGCCGGCCCGCCAACCCCACGCGCCGGCGCCGCCGCACGCCCCAAGGCTGGCTCGCGGATCTCGACCGAACCATCAGTGTGGACTCGGTCTTGATGCGGCACGGGGAGATCGTGTATCGCGAGCGCCACGCGGGGCGGGCGCAGCCGGGAGTGATGACCTTCGCGCGCCTCGAGGTCGTGGCGGCCAACGTGCACCATTTCGCCGGGCGG
>JBGPOM010000018.1:0-12814 GCA_041488075.1 Gemmatimonadota bacterium | reverse complement strand
GCCCCCTCCGACTTGAACCCGACGTCGAGAATGACGGCGGTGTCGGTCACCCGGAGCACCTTCGATTTGACGATTTCGCCTTCTTCGATGTTCGAGAGCGTGCCCTCGTACAGCTCGGTCATCTTCGCGATCTCGTCGGGGGAATACTCCTCGTCGAGACCGGCACGGACACGCAGAACGGAGTGGGTGGTCTTTTTGGCGGGGCGCTCTTGTTCGGACTCTTCGACGTCGTTCGCTTCTACCAGCATTCGGGACACCGGTTCGGTTACGGGTTTGAGGTTGCGCACACCCGAGCCCAGCGCCCGGGGAAGCCGCGAAACCTAGCCGGGGAGCCGCCGCCGCGCCAGTTCCACCACGCGGCCGACCTGCTCCTCGAGCGTCAATGCCGTGGAATCGAGCAGCACGGCATCCGCGGCGGGCTTCAGGGGCGCCACTGTCCGGGTGGCATCGGCCTCGTCGCGGGCGGCGAGCGCGCGGCTCTCGCGCCGCACTGCGTCGGCGCCCACGGTCCCCCCCCCCTCCCCCCCTCGCTGGGACAGGCGGCGTCGGGCCCGCTCGTCGGGCGTCGCGGTCAGGAAGACCTTGAGCGGCGCGTCGGGGAAGACGACGGTGCCGATGTCGCGCCCGTCCACCACCACGCCGGACGGATGGGCCCCGGCCGCCTCCCGCTGCCGCGCGTTCACCCAGGCCCGCACCTCGGGGATCGCGGCCACGGCCGACACGTGTCGCGTTACCCGCTCGCTGCGGATCGCCTCCTCCACATCCACTCCCGCCACCTCCGGCCGGAACTGATCGCCCACGAGCACCAACCGCACGGGCAGCCCCTCGGCCAGCGCCACGATCCGCTGCGCGGGCCACACGTCCTTCTCCCCCCCCCCTTCTCCCAGGTTGTCCAGCGCAGCGAGGGTGAGCGCCCGATACAGCGCCCCCGAATCGAGGTGCGCCCACCCGAGCCGCCGCGCGACGCGTGCCGCCGTGGAGCTCTTGCCCGACGCCGCGGGGCCGTCGATCGCGATCACACGCATGGTCACGCGCCGATCCGTTTCAGGTCCGTGAAGAATGCGGGGTAACTGATCGCCACCGAGCGCCGCTCCGACAGGCGCACGTTGGCCCCGGCCACAGTCCCCAGCACCGCGAACGCCATCGCGAGCCGGTGGTCGGCCGCGGTCTCCACCCGGCCCCGCGGCGGCAGGGGACGGTCGCTTCCTTCTACATGCAGGTCATTGCCGCGCGCCTCGGCCCACGCGCCGACGGCCCGCAGGTTCGCGGCGAGTAGCTCCAGCCGGTTGCTCTCCTTCACCCGCAGCTCGCCCACCTCGCGAAACACGGTCTCCCCCCGGGCTCGGCTCGCCAGCACGGCGAGTACCGGCACCTCGTCCACGAGCGTCGGGATCTCCGCGGCGGAGACCTCGGTGCCGCTCAGGTTCGCGGGCCGCGCGATCAGGTCCGCCACCGGCTCACCGCCCGAGTCCCGCAGGTTCACCCGTTCAACGTGAGCCCCCATCCGCTCGAGCACGACCAGAAACCCCGTGCGCGTGGGATTCACCCCGACGTTCTCGATCAGCAGCTCGCCGTCTTCGGCGAGCACGGCGGCGCCGACGAGAAAGGCGGCGCTCGACGCGTCCCCCGGAACGGAAAGTTGGAACGAGGGAAAGTGGGAATGTGACGACGGCTCGTACACGATAGCGCCGCCCCGCTCGTGCAGGTGCAGTCTCAAGTGCACGAACAACCGCTCGGTGTGATCGCGGGAACGATAGGGCTCGCGGATCGTGACAGGGACCCGGCCGGTGAGTCCCGCGAGCAGCAGCGCGCTCTTCACCTGGGCGCTCGCGACCGGGCTCGTGTAGACGAGGCCGCGCAGCCGCCCACCACGAATCGCGAGCGGCAGGCCGTCTCCCTTCTCTTCCGTGATCCTGGCGCCCATCGTCCGCAGCGGCTCGGTGACGCGCCGCATCGGCCGCCGGCTGAGCGATGCGTCGCCCGTGACGCGCGCCGCGAAGCGCTGACCGGCGAGCACGCCGAGGACGAGCCGCGCGGTCGTGCCGGAATTGCCGCAATACAACGGGGCGTGGGGCGTGGTGAGTGGTCGGCCGCGGACCGTGATTGCCGCCCCGGCGCGGATCGGAGAGATCGCGGCGCCGAGCTGGCGCAGCACGCGTGCGGTGCTCTTCACATCGTCCCCGGTGAGCAACCCGTCGATCTCGCTCGTCCCGCGTGCCAAAGCCGCGAGCATGAGGACGCGGTGCGAAATGCTCTTGTCGCCCGGTGGGCGCACGACGCCCCGGATCTTCAGAGATCGACCCGGCGCCGCCAGTCCGCGGCGCGGGCGAGCCACGCGGTGAGCGCCGGCCCGTCTCCGGCCTCGAGGGCGCGCTCGACCGCGCCGAGCGGCTCTTCCAGCGCGCGCAGCGCGGGGAGCACGGCGTCGCGGTTCATGAGCAGGATCTCGGTCCACAGGGCGGGGTCGCTCGCGGCGAGGCGTGTCGTGTCCAGCGCGCCCGGGCCGAACGAGGCGCCGGGCGGCGCGTGGTGGGCGAGAAAGTGGGCGAGGAGCGACGCGACGACTTGCGGCACGTGGCTTGTGGCGGCGAGCTGGGCGTCGTGGCGCGCCGCGTCCACCGTCACCGGGTGCGCGCCCAGCACCGCCTCCCAGAAGTGCGCGATCTCGCGCGCGGCGCTCTCGCCCTCCGCACCGGTACAGGGCGTCACGTACACGACGGCGCCGCGGAACAAGTCGCCCCGCGACGCCTCGAAGCCCCGCTGGTGCGTCCCCGCGAGGGGATGACTGCCGGCGAACCGGGCCGCCAGACCGAGCCGCTCGGCCAGCGCGACGATCGCCCGCTTCACCGAGCCGACGTCGGTCACCAGCGCGCCGGCCCGCAGGTGCGGGGCGAGCGCCTCGAGCTGCGCCAGGTTGGCCGCGGGCGGCGCGGCGAGCGCCAGGAGATCGGCGGCCCGCGCGACGTCGGCCGCCCGAGGCGGCGCATCGTCGAGGGCGCCCTGCCGGACCGCCGCGACCCGCTCGGCGGGCTCGGGCGACCAGCCGAGCACGGTGGCGACGCCCGCCAGCTTCGCCTGGCGGGCGAGGGAGCCGCCGATCGCGCCGAGCCCGATGAGGCCAAGGGTGTGGGGCCGCACGGGTTGGAAGCTACACGGCACCCCCGTATTATGGAGGCCCATGCGGAGAGCCCCCAGCATCACCCGCCTGTTCGCGGCGACCTTCATCGCCGTGGCGTTGGTCGGGCTCGCCACCCAGATCGCGACGTGGCGGAGCGCGCGCGCCACCCAGGCGGCGATGGTCGATCTGGCGCAACGGCTCGAGCGGGTGCAGCAGCTCCACCCATCCCCCGATGTCGCCGCCCGGGTGATCGAGCTCGAGGAGCTCGCGGCCGACGCCGGCGACGACACCGTCCAGGCGGCGGCCGCCGCCACCGTGCTGTTCGCCGCGATGCTCACCGTGCTGGGGCTCGGCTTCTGGTACAACCGCCGCCGCCTGGCGGCGCCGTTCGGCCGGCTGGTCACGGCGCTGGAGCGGGTCGCCGCGGGGCATTTCGGCGAGCCCGTGCCCGAGAACGAGCCGGACGAGTTCGGGACCATCGCCCGGGGGGTCAATCGGATGGCGGCGGCGCTCGCGTCGCGCCAGCAGCTGCACGAGTACCTGACGCAGCTCCTGGCGGCACTCAACACCTCACCCGACGAGGGCGCCAGCGGGCTGGGGCAGGCACTCGCGCTGATCGCCGGCGCAGCGGGCGCCCGCGGGATCGCGCTGTACCAGCCCAGCTACGACACGAACGAGTGGGCGCCGACGGCGGCCCGGGGAATCGAGCCGCCCCCCGTATCGCGCACGACGATGCGCGCCATCATCGGTGACGCCGCCCAGGCCATGCTGTTCGCGGGCGAGGACGCGAACCCGATCCGGTTTCAGCTGCATCTCGCCGCGCCGGTCCCGCACGGGCTCGTGCTGGTGCCGCTCCGGTCCGGGCGTAAGCTGGTCGGCGTGCTGTGCGTCGTCCCGGGCGCCCCGTTCGGGGCCGACGAGCGGGCGGCGCTCGAGCAGGCGGCGCCGAATCTCGCCATCGCCAGCGAGCGCGAGTCGGCGCACCACAACACCCGCCGGCTGGCGACCGAGATCCGGCTCACCGCCAAGCGGCTGGAGCAGCTCAACGCCGATCTCGACACGGCGATGCGCACCAAGGATCAGTTTCTCTCGAACATCTCCCACGAGCTGCGGACGCCGCTCAACAGCATCATCGGGTTCACCGACCTGCTCCTCACCCAGGACCTGGGGGGCGGCCCCCTCTCGGAGCAACAGCGGGATTTTCTCGACACCGTGGCACGGAACGGCCGCCACCTGCTGGAGCTGATCAACGAGCTACTCGACCTGCAGCGCATCGCCGCGGGCCGGATGGAGCTGCGCCCCGAGCCGGTCGAGCTCGCCGCGCTGCTCGCCGAGGTGGCGGGGAGCGTGCACGCCCAGGCGCAGCAGCACCGGCACGCCCTGATCGTCGAGCCGTCGCCGGACGACTTGCGCGTGCTCGCCGACCGGGGACGGGTGCGGCAGGTGCTGCTCAACCTGCTCTCGAACGCGATCAAGTTCACCCCCGACGGCGGCCGCATCAGCGTCGCGGCGGCGCCCGCAAACCGGGGGGGAGAGACGGCGGCGCGCGTCGCCGTGACCGACAGCGGCATCGGCATCGCGCCGGAGGACCAGGAGAAGCTGTTCCAGGAATTCGTGCAGCTCGACGCATCGGCGAGCCGCCGGTACGAGGGAACGGGACTCGGGCTGGCGCTGTCGCGGCGCTTGATCGAGCTTCACGGCGGGTCGATCGGCGTCGAGAGCGAGCTGGGCAAGGGCAGCACGTTCTGGTTCACCCTCCCCCTCGCGGGCGCGGCCGCGCCCTAGGAGGCCGAGTGGCGACGATCGTCGTGGTCGAGGACCAGCCCGACAGCCTCAAGCTGCTGTCGACGCTGCTGACCCTGAAGGGACATCAGGTCGTCGGCCTGCCGAACGGCGACCGCGTTGCGGAGGTCGCACGCACGCACCAACCGACGCCGGCGCTCATCCTCCTCGACATCCAGCTCCCCGGCCGGGACGGGTTCGCGGTGCTCGCGGAGCTCCAGGGATTGGCCGAGCGCCCCTGGAAGGTCGTGGCCCTCACGGCCCACGCGATGCCGGAGGACCGGGCGCGGGCACAAGCCGCGGGCTTCGACGGTTATATCACCAAGCCGATCGACGTGCGGACCTTCCCGGACGAGGTCGCGCACTACCTCGCCACCCCGACCACCTAACGGAGGCGCATTCCATGAATGACGTCGTCTTCCTCGCCGGCCGAGTCCTCTTCTCGGTGCTCTTCCTCATGTCCGGCTACAACCACCTGACCAAGCTCGACATGATGGCGCAATACGCAGGCAGCCAGGGGCTGCCCGCGCCGAAGCTCGCGGTGGCGGTCAGCGGTCTAATGCTGCTGGCGGGAGGGCTCAGCGTCCTGCTGGGCTACGAGGTCCGCTGGGGCGCGTTGCTGCTCGTGGTGTTTCTCATCCCCACCGCGGTCACGATGCACCGCTTCTGGGGCGTGGCGGATGCGATGGCGGCGCAGAATCAGATGATCCACTTCTCGAAGAACATCGCGATGGCGGGGGCGGCCCTGATGATCTACTACTTCGCGACGGTGTACTCGGGGCCCTGGCCCTACAGCCTGGGCCGCTAGGGCCGCGGGGGCCGCGGCGCAGGCGGGGCAACGTTCACGCGGGTCTCGCGGCGCACCGAACGGGGCCTCGACGGCGGCACGGGCGCGACTACGGCCCGATGCCCGTCCGCCCGGCGGATCGTCACGGAGCCGTTGACGGTATTCAGCTTCAGGGTCACGCCGCCGGTACCGATCGTCCCGCGCACGTGGCGCGGGCTGATCTTGCCCGTCACTTGCAGCGGAAACTCGGTCTCGACCCGCCCGTTCACGGTGGCGGCATCGACCACGGCGTTGAGCTTGCTCGGGAGATCCGCCGTCACGGAGCCGTTGACGGTTTCCAGCTCGATGTCGCCGCCCGTCAGGGCGTCCATCGCCACCTCGATGCTGCCGTTCACCGTTGTGGCCTTCACCGGCCCGACGCTCGTGTGCACGACGATCCGGCCGTTCACGGTCGTCGCGGCGACGGGCGCCGCGGCGCCTTCGATCGCCACCCCGCCGTTCACGGTCGAGACGTCGATCTTCACGCCGCGCGGCAGGCTCACCCTAAAGCGCACGGCGACGTCGTTCTTGGTGATGCCGTTCAACCCGTAGTCACCGCCGTCGCCGCAGCGCCGCTCGCGCGCGGCCCACAGTGCGCAGATCGTCACGCCGCGCTCGGCCGGCACCGCGACCAGTTCCACGACGCCTGGCGCCGAGCGGCGCCAGCTCTTCTCCGCCGTGACCTCCAGCGTGTCCCCGGTCCCCTGGACGACCTCCACGGGCCCGTTCGTGTTGCGAATCCAGACTTGTTGAGAAGCCTTGACGGGACCGCGCCACTGCCACTGGTCGCCGACTTCGCGGCTGGCGCCGAAGAGGTCGCCGTCGGGATCGATGTCGAAACTGCCGAAGGAGTGCAGTGCCGCCCAGGGAAGGCCCAAGCCGACGCGAACCCCGCGCAGCGCAAGGCCGCCGGCGACCACCAAGACAAAGAGCACGCCACCGCGGATGATCTCGCGGTGCCACGTGCTCACGAACCGACGGAAGGGAGAACGCTGGTCGCCCGGCATGCTCATAGTAGAGCCTACGGGAGCGGCCGGTGTCAAGTTTCGGGCCCTAGGGCAGGCCGCACTTGGCCGCCGCCGGGTCGATTGGGGTGGCTTCGACCGTCACGGGGGGCAGCATACCGCCGTACCAGACGCGGGTGGCCGCTTCCGCCGGAGTGGGGGCTGGGGTCCCGGTGAGTGCGGCCACGCGCCGGATCGTCTCAACCCGGGTGGCCGTGATGGCGGCTTGAGCGGCGAAGCCGTATCCGAACGTCAGTGTCGTCGCCAGCAGAATCGTCAAGCCACGCATCGTGTCCTCCCTGTTGCGTTTCGATCGAGTCGTCAGTGAGTAAGACGCACGAACGGGAGGAAAGGTTGCAGCTACGGGCTGCTTGACGAGTTCCGGACAGGCTCGCTTTGACTGGATTCCATAGAAGCGGTAGTTATGTCCGCGTATGCAACGGAGAGGCGAGCATGGTGGCCCAGCACGGCGGGCTGTCCGAACGGGAGCGGGGGGTCTTGGAGGCAGTATGCGACACCCTCGTCCCGTCCATCCCGCGGACCGATGATCCCGGCGGTTTCTTCGCCGTCGGGGCACGCCAGGCCGGGACCATCGATCGCGCCGCCCGGCTGATCGGGAACGTGCCGGACCCGGCTGACCGAAATCGCTTGAAGCTCCTGCTCCGAATGCTCGACAATCCTGTGGTCAATCTGTTGTTTGCCGGGAAGCTCGCCGCATTCACCGCGCTGCCCGCCGTCGACCGCGAAGCGGTGCTCCGGGGTTACTCCCGATCCCGCATCGCGCTCCGGCGCGCTGCGTTCCAGGCGCTGAAACGGCTGGTGCACGTCGCGCACTACTGCTGGCCGGTAGGCGACGGCCACCCGGCGTGGCGAGTGAACGGATACCCGGGACCGCTGCCCCAGCCCCCTTCCGCCGTCGAACCGCTGCCGGTCCTCGAGATCGATCGGGATACCGTGCTCGATTGCGATGTCGTGGTGGCCGGCTCCGGAGCCGGTGGCGGCGTCGTGGCCGGCATCCTGGCGGAGGCCGGCCTGCGCGTGGTGGTCCTCGAAAAGGGCGGCAACCCGGGCTCGCGCGACTTCACCCAGGTCGAAGGCGACATGCTGTCTCGCTACTACCTGGATTCCGGCTTGATGATGACGCAGAACGGATCGCTGCCGATTCTCGCCGGCAGCTGTCTCGGCGGCGGGACCGTGATCAACTACACGACGAGCTTCCCGCTCCCGCCCCAGATCCGCGGGGAATGGGACCGGCTGTCCGGTCTCACCCTGTTCACGAGCCCCCGCTTCGAACGTTCGCTCGACCAAGTGGCCCTCCGCCTCGACGTGGGCACGCGGTGGACCACCCCAGGCATCCGTGACCAGGTGCTCGAGCGCGGCTGCAAGAGCCTGGGCTGGCACGTGGGGGTCATCCCGCGCAACGTCACAGGCTGCCAGGAGGGCGTCGAGTGCGGCTACTGCGGCTACGGCTGCCGCCATGGCGCGAAGAACTCCACCGCCCGCACCTACCTGGCGGCGGCCGCGCGTGCCGGGGCTCACCTCGTACCCAATTGTGACGTGCTCCGCATCCGGGTGGAGGCCGGCCGCGCCACCGGCGTTCTGGGCATCGTCACCGACTCGGGCGGTGCGCGTCATCAACTCACGGTACGCGCGGGCGTAGTCGTGGCGGCGTGCGGATCGGTCAACACCCCCGCGCTGCTGAAACGCTCAGGGCTGGACAACCCGGCCATCGGTCGCGGCCTGCGGCTTCATCCGGCCACGGCCGTCGCCGGGATCTTCCCTCATCGGGTCGAGCCGTGGACGGGCTCCCTTCAGACCCGCTACTCCGACCAATTCGCCGATCTGGGCGGCGGGTACGGTGTGAAGTTCGAAACCGCCCCGGTCCACTTCGCGCTGCCGGCCAGCGGGTTCGGGTGGGAGAGCGCCGTGGGCCACCGAGAGGACATCGGCCGCCTGGCCAACGTGAGCATCGTGGGGGTGCTGCTTCGCGACCGGGACCCGGGACGCGTCGCGGTGGGCCGCGACGGGCGGCCCCGCGTGCACTACGAGCTGTCGCGTCACGACGTAGCCAACGTGCGCCGAGGTCTGGTGGGGGCGGCGCAGGTGCTCGCCGCCGCCGGGGCGACCGAGCTGTTCTCCCTGCACACGCCGCCGGCCCGCGCGCGGGTGAGTGAGCCGCGGTGGCTGGAGCGTTTCGGCGACGCGATGGACCGCCGCGGCTACACCAAGTGCCGCATGTCCTACATCACGTTCCACCAGATGGCGAGCTGTGCCATGGGCGTGGACCCCGCTCGATCGGTGGTCGGGGAGGCCGGCGAGTCGCACACCGTGCGGGGGCTATATGTGGCGGACGCCAGTGCGTTCCCCACCTCGAGCGGCGTCAACCCCATGATCACGATCATGGCGATCGCGGATCATGTGGCGCGCGGCATTCTCGAACGGCGGTGACGAGCGGCAGGAGCTGCTAGTGCCCGGGGCAGGACTCGAACCTGCATGGGAGTCGCCTCCCAAGGGATTTTAAGTCCCTTGCGTCTACCAGTTTCGCCACCCGGGCCGCCTGAACCTAATGCGGAATGTGGAATGCCGAATGCGGAATGGAAGGGCTACGTTCGCTCGATACGGGCCCCCCCGCTCGGCTTCACTGCCGTAATCGCCGGCTCGCGGCCGTACGCCTTGACGAACGCGCGTGTGATCGCGTCCACGATCTTCTGCTCCCCCGTTCCCACCAGCACGAGCGCAGCGCCACCCCACCCTGCCCCGGTGAGCCGGGCGCCGAGCGCTCCTGCGCGCTTGGCGGCGTGCACGACGGTGTCGAGCTCGGGGGCGCTGCACGCGTAGAGCCGGCGGCAAGATTCGTGCGACTCGTATAGCAAGGCCCCGAACTGCTTGAGCTTCCCCTGACGGAGCAGCTGCGCGCCGAACCGGGTGCGGGCGGTCTCGCCCACGACGTGCACCGCCCGCGAGCGCAGCGGCTCCTTGAGCGCCCGCTTGAGCCGCGCCACCCACTCGGCCGGCCAGCTCGCGAGCCACACCAGCTCGGGGAGCTCGACCTTGAGCCGCCGCACCGCCGCCTCGCACTCGGCGCGGCGCTCGTTGAGCGCCCCATCCGCCAGGTTGTGACGCACGCCGGTGTCCACGAGGAGCAGGCGTGCCGCCCTCGGCACCGGGATTTGGCGCGCCTCGAGCGAGGCGCACTCGAGCAGGAGCGCGTGACCGGGCTTCGCGAGCGCGGCGATCGTCTGATCCATCACGCCGCAGCGCACCCCTACGTGATCCTGCTCGGCGCGGAACGCCACACCCGCGATCTGGCGCGCCGTCAGCTTTGCGCCCGCGAGCGCCGCCAGCGCTTTCGCCACCGACACCGTCAGCGCCGCCGACGAGGAGAGCCCGGCGCCCACAGGTACGTCGGAACTGACCGCCACGCGCGCCCCACCGCCCGCGGGGAGCGCCTCCGCCGCCCACATCTCCCGCAACACGCCCGCGACGTAGGCTCCCCACCCCGCCGGCAGCTGCTCCTGCCACCGCACCCGGACCACCTCCCCATCCTGGCCCGACACGGCCTCGAGCAGTCCGGGCTCGGCGGGACCCACCGCCGCCTGCGTGCGGGCCGCGATGGCGATGGGCAGCACGGGGCCGCCGTTGTAGTCGGTGTGCTCCCCGATCAGATTGACACGGCCGGGGGCCGACGCGGCGGCGCGGGGCGCGGCGCCGAATGCTTTGTGAAACAGAGCTATCGCCGGGTGTGGCATCGGTTTGACAAGGGTTGGAGGCAATGCTACCCTATGCCAGCCGGTTTCACCATCTCCCCTTTCGTCTTTCCGGAGACATGCGTATGCGGCGGTTTGCGTTGTTGCTGTGCGCCGGAGTCCCCTCGCTCGTCGCCGCACAGGGTTTCGGCGTGTACGAGCACAACACCTGCGCCATGGGTCGCGCGGGCGTGACCGCGGCGAGTCCTTGCGCCGACGGCTCCGCGATCTTCTTCAGTCCCGCGGGCCTCGGCGGCCTGGCGGGCACGCATTTCAGCGTGGGCGTCACGCTGATCGCGGCGCAGGGCAACTTCACCGACGACCTCCTCGCCCAGAAGACCGATCTCGACAACCCGCTGATCCCCGTCCCCAGTGCTTACCTCACGCACGCGCTCTCCCCCAAGCTTACGGTGGGGATCGGCGTGTACGCGCCCTACGGTCTCCAGACCAAGTGGCCGACGCAGGGGTTCGAGGGGCGGTTCGTCGGCTACAACACGGACCTCAAGTCGATCTACATCCAACCGACCGTCGGCTACCAGTTGCATCCGCGTCTCAAGCTCGGCGTCGGCGTCGCCTACATCTGGAGCCGCGTGAAGCTGCAGCAGCGGGCCGATCTGTCACAGCAGCTCGTCCCCGGGCAGCCCTTCGCATTCGCGGCGCTCGGGATTCCGAACCAGACCGACTTCGCCGATGCCGGGCTCGAAGCGACGGGCACCGGGTTCGCAGTCAACTTCGGCGGCATCCTCAAGCTGACCGACCGATTCTCGATCGGCGGCCACTGGCTCACGCGGAGGAAGATCGACTACGACGGCACGGTCGCCTTCACGCAGATTCCGACCGGGCTCACGCTCGCGGCCGGCAACCCACTGAGTCTCCCCGCCGGAACGCCCGTGGACGCGCTGGTCGCGGCGGAGTTCGTGGCGGGCGGGCCGCTCTCGGCCGGGAACGCCAAGACGTCGATCACCATGCCGCCGCAGGGCAGCATCGGGTTCGCCTACAAGGCGACGGACGACTTCACAGTGATGGCGGACTACCAGCTGGTGGTGTGGGGCTGGTTCAATACCGTCGTGATCGACTTCGAGAATCCCGCGACGCCCGACATCGTGCTCCATCCGGCCAACAAGGACACGCACGGGGTCCGGCTGGGCGGCGAGTACCAGTACTCGCCCAAGCTGACGCTGCGCGGCGGGTACCTGTACCACACGGCGGCCTCGCCGCCGCAGTTCGTGACGCCGCTGCTCCCGGAGGGCGCGCGCAACGAGTTCACGGTCGGCGCCGGGATCGAGCTGACGCCGAAGCTGCACGCGGATCTGGCCTACCAGTACATCCGGCAAAATGACCGGCGCGGCCTGGTCAACGCCACGGCCGGCAATACCGGCGTCTACCAGTTCTCGGGGCATCTGTTCGGCGCCGGGCTGGCGTACACTTTCTGAGGGCCTCGGGACCCATGACTCGGACGACCAAGTTCTTCGCGGCCGCCGCCCTCGGCATCGTGCTCGGCGCCTCGGCCTGCAACAACGACCAACTGTTCCGGCCCGCGAACTTCGTGCCGATCGATCCCCTGTTCGAGCGCTACGTCTCGATGGGCAACTCGATCACCGCGGGATTCCAGTCCGCCGGAATCAACGACAGCACGCAGATGCAGGCGTACCCCGTGCTGCTCGCCAGCGCGATGGGCTCGCCGTTCTTCGCACCGCTCATGAACCGGCCCGGCTGCCCGGCACCGTTCACGAATGCCTTCACGCAGACCCGCGTGGCCGGCGGTCCGACGACGTGCGCCCTGCGCAAGACGCAGGCGGTCCCGTCGCCCTACATCAGCAACACCGCCGTCCCGGGCGCCGAGGTGCTGGACCTGTACAACAACCTCGACACCGCGTCGAATGCGAACGCCTTGACGACCTTCTTCCTCGGCGGCCTGACCCAGGCGCAGATGATGCAGCGGGCCCGGCCGACGTTCGTGACGGTGTGGATCGGGAACAACGACGTGCTCGGCGCGGCGACGAGCTCGACCAACGGCGGCGACAGCACCAAGGTCACGCCGGTCGCGGCCTTCCAGACCCGGTACGCCTCGTTGCTCGATTCGGTCGACGCGGCCGGGCCGCTGGGCGTGGTGCTCATCGGCGTGGCGAACGTCACGGCGATTCCGTTCTTCTCGCTGGGTTCCACGTATTGGGCGATCGACAACGGCCTGGTGCCCGGGTCCGCGTTCCCGCCGGCCTTCGTCGTCGACGCGGCGTGCCGGCCGAACGGCCTCGGCGGCACGGGTGATTCGGTGCTGGTGCCTTTCCCGTTTGGCGCCTTCAAGGTCGGCCGCGCGCAGGCTGGGCTCGCCGACACG
>JBGPOM010000017.1:0-12913 GCA_041488075.1 Gemmatimonadota bacterium | reverse complement strand
TGGTGCGGGTGTACTGCAACGTGCATCCGCGGATGGTCGCGTACGTGCTCGTCATGGCGAACCGTTATTATGCCCAGCCGGGCGCGGACGGGACCTTCGCCATCGAGCGCGTGCCGCCCGGGTCTTACCGGCTCCACGTGTGGCACGAGCGGATCGCCGCCGAGGCAATCAAGGACATCACCGTGACGGCGGCGGGTGTGGGCGACGTGCAGATCACCCTCAACGCCCGCGGCTACCGCTGGCACCCCCACAAGAACAAGTACGGCCGGGAGTATCCGACCAATGCCGGGCGTGAGCGCTACTAGGCCGGCGTTCGGGCTGACGGCCAAGATCTTCGCCGCCTCGGCGCTGCTCGTCGTGGCGGTGCTGGGAATCACCTTCGGCGTCACGTCGGTGCAGGCGAACCGCACTGCCGACGCATCGATCCACCGGGCGCTCAGCAACACGCGGCGCGCGGTGGCGAACTTCCTGGCCGCGCGGACCCGCGCCTTCGCGGGGGTGAGCGCCGTGAGTGCCGAGGTGCCGCAATTCCGGGAACGGCTGCTCACGAGTCGCGAGCGCCAGAACGTGCTCGATCAGGCCGAGGAGTACCGCGACTTGATCGGCGCCGCGTGGGTGCTCGTCGCGAACCGCGACGGCATCCTGCTGGCGCGCACCGACTACCCCGCGGAGTACGACGTCGACGTGTCGCGCGGCGCGCTCGTCGCGAACGCGCTGTCGGGGGAGCAGACGTCGGGGGCGTTCATCGACGATCGCGACACGACCGCCGTCCGGCTCTACATGGCGGTCGCGACGCCGCTCGCGTCGCGGGGCGCGGCGCCCCAGGGCGTACTCGTGGCCGCCTACGCGCTCGACGATTCTCTCGCGCAGGCCATCAAGCAGGCGACGAACTCCGAAGTGGTGTTCTTCGCCCTGACGAGCGACAGCGTCCCCCGGCCCGTCGTCGTCGGCGGCACGCTGCCCGCCGCGGAGGTGGGGCCGGCGCTCAGGGCCGCCCTGCACGTCGATTCACTCGGCACCGACACCGTCGGGACCCGCATGACCGCGCGGCTCGGCGGCGAGCATCTGATCGGCCTCGCCGGACCGATCCGCTCCGCGGGAGGCGACGTGTTCGGGGGGTTCCTCGCCCTGCGCTCGCGCGAGGCGGAGCTCGCCGCGTTTGCCGCGCTGCGGCGGACGATGCTCCTCGCCATCGCGCTCGGCGTCCTGCTGGCGCTCGGCTCGGCGTTCGTCGTGGCGCGCCAGATCACCGGACCGGTCCGCCGCCTCGCCCTCGCGACGCGCCAGGTGCAGGACGGCGATTACAGCGTGGACATCGAGGTCAAATCGGCCGATGAGATCGGGATCCTGGCGCAGGCCTTCAAGAGCCTCGTGGAGGACCTGAAGGAAAAGGCCGCGCTGGTCGAGTACATGATGCAGGCGTCGGGCGTGGCGGCGACGACGCCGATCGCGGGCGCCGCGGCCGGCGACGTCCTGCGGCCGGGTTCGGTGTTCGCGAGCCGCTACGAGGTGAAGGAGCTGCTCGGCGCGGGCGGGATGGGCGTCGTCTACCGCGCGTTCGACCGCGAGCTCCAGGAGCCGGTGGCGATCAAGACCCTCCGGTCGCAAGCGCTGGCCGGTGGGAACGTCGCGCTCGAGCGCTTCAAGCAGGAAATCCGGCTGGCGCGCCGCATCGCGCACCGCAACGTGGTCCGGACCTACGACCTGGGCGAGGTCGGCGGGACCTACTACCTCACCATGGAATACGTCGAGGGGACCTCGCTCAAGCAGCTCATCGCCTCGCGTGGCAAGCTGCCCGTCCCCGTCACCCTGACGATCGGCAAGCAGCTATGCCGCGCGCTCGAGGTCGCGCACGCCGAGGGCGTGATCCACCGCGACATCAAGCCGCAGAACATGGTGGTCGAGCCGAACGGCTTCCTGAAGGTGATGGACTTCGGGATCGCGCGCCTCGCCAATCCGCCCCAGGGCAAGGGGCTGACGGAGGCGGGGACGTCGATCGGCACGCCGGACTACATGTCACCGGAGCAGCTCTCGGGCGTCGAGCTCGACGCCCGCAGCGACCTCTACGCCGCCGGCGTCGTGCTGTTCGAATGCGTGACCGGCCGCGTGCCCTTCGAGGCGGAGACCACGTGGGCGCTGGTCGCCAAGCACCTGGAGGAGGAGCCGCCCGATCCCCGCTCGTTGAACGCCGAGGTACCCGAGCCGCTCGCCATCGTCATCCTCAAAGCCATGGCCAAGCAGCCTGCCGACCGCTTCCAGAGCGCCGCCGAGATGCACGACGCCTTGGCGCGCATCGGCTGATTACACCCCTGCGAACCAGGGGTATCCCTGGTCCTCCCAGTAGCCGCCCGGCCGCTTGTCGGTGAACGTCAGCAACACCAAGTACTTCGTCATCTTGTAGCCGAGCTTGGTCGGCGCGTAGAGACGGAGCGGCGCGCCGTGCGCCGGCGGCAGCGCATTGTCGTTCAAACCGTACGCGAGGATCGTCTGCGGGTGGAGCGCGCTCGCCAGGTCCCAGCCGTTCGAGTAGCCCGCGTCGAACGACACGAAGTGCGCGTAACGGGCCGCCGGCAGCAATTCGCAGCGCTCGGCGACGGCCGAGACGGGGACGCCGTGCCAGGTCGCGATCGCCGTCCACCCCTCCACGCAGTGGTGCTTCACGGTGTAGGTGGCGCGCGGCATCCTCTGCAGGTCGTCGAGCGACAGCTCGAGTGGCCGGCGCACCAGCCCGTCCACCCGCAGCCGCCACGCGGTGGGATCCTTGAGCATCGGTACCGTTCGCGAAATGAAATAGCTCGGCAGCTCTGCCGTGCGGTCCGCGGAGTCGTACTCGCGGGCGAGCCGGCCGGGGGAATAGAGCAGTTTCTCTCCCACCCAATCGTTCACCCGGCTGATGGTGAGGAGGCGGGGCCGCAGGACGTCGCCGCCGTCCCATTTGCATGCGGCGGCGAGCGACGCGGTTCCCGCGCCGGCCGCGAGCCGGAGAAAGCCACGACGGTCAATCATGACTGGGGAACCTCCCGCGGTACCACCCGGTGAGCATGGCCCGGAACGACGAGGGATCGACGGCGAAGACGAGCACCACGTGCACGATCGTGAACCCGACGAAGATCCACACCGTCCAGAAGTGCCAGTAGCGCGCCGCCTGGAAGCCGCCGAACAGGGTGGTGAGCCAGGAGAACTGCACCGGCTTGTAGATCGCGACGCCGGTGAGCACGGACAGCACGCCGAGCAGGACGATGAAGGTGTAGGCGAGCTTCTGGAGCGGGTTGTGCTTGCCCTGGGGCGGGTGATCCTTGCGCAGGCGCAGGTAGTATTGCTGCATCGCGATCGCGCCGCGGACGTCGCGCGGCCGGAATAACAGCGAGCGCCACTCTCCGCTCGCGACCAGGTAGCAGAGATACAACAGGCCGACGGCGGCGAGCCCCCACATCAGCGCGAAGTGCCAGTTCAGTCCTCCCGCGAGCCAGCCGCCGAGCCGGCTCCAGCCCGGGAACCCCGCGTCGTGGAATGGATTCACATAGTACGGCCCGCCGCGCTCGCCGAACCGCGCGTAGGCGCCGTAGATCTGCAGCCCGCTCGTCACCATCCCGATCAGCAGCACGAGCGTCGCCCAGTGGGTGAATCGTACGATCCAGTGGTGGCGCTTGACGGGGGGCCGAGGGGCGTCGCTCATGATGTGGAGTATATTGTCGGCCATGCGGGGAGCAATGTTGCTCGCGTTGACGCTCGTCTTCCTGGCTGACTGCCAGGGGCCGCGCGCCGCGACGGATAGGCGCCGGGCGGACACGCTGGATCTCGGCGGCCTCACGCCGCGCAACGCGGCGGACAGCGTGCTGCTCACGCCACGCGTGGTCACGGGACCGACGGTCCTCGTCTTCTGGCTGCCGGCGGCGGACTCGCTCGCCGCCGACGACCAGGCCGCGGCGCTCGACGACATGACCTACTACACCGACCGCATCGTGTCCGTGCTCGAGCGGTTTGACATCACACTGCTCCCCACCAACGCCGACACCGTGTACGTCGCGCTGCCGAACAACAAGCGGCGCACCATCCTCCTGTCGGGTCTCGACTATCCCTTCGGCTACGTCATCGTCGAGCCCGGCGGCACGGAGCGGATCCTCACCGGCGTCTACGCCGACGACGAGCTGCTGGACGAGGTCCGGACGTACTTCGACTTGCCGGACGATACGGCCGCCGCTCGGCCGCGCATCACGACCTGAGGGACCACCGCGGCGCGCCCGGGGTATGCCCCGTGTGCGCGGACTGCTCCGAGTGCTCACGTCTCAGATGGCGTCGCTCACGCTGACCGTCGTGGCGGCGGCGCAGCAAGCTCCCCCTCCCCCTCCCCCCCCCGGCGTCCCGTTCGCTGCACGACCGCGCGTTCCCCGGCAAGGGTCGTTGATCGCGCTGCGGGTGACGCCACCGCCGAAGGATGGTGATTCCGTCGTCGCGGTACTGGGCGAGCTGGCGGGAGAGCCGCTCCACTTCGAGCGGCAGACGGCCGGCGGGTTCCGCGCACTGGGCGGTGTTCCGCTCGACGCTCCCGACACGATCGCCGTCCGGTTGGAGCTCCACCGGGCCACTGGGGTCGTCGACACCACCGAGGTCCACTTGGCGGTGGCCCGCCGTCTCGCGGTGGTGGAGAGCCTCGCGACCGCGCCGCGGTTTGCCGACGTGCCGGACAGCGTGGTGGCAGCGCGCATCACGGCGGAGCGCGCGCTCGCGCGCGAGGTGGCGCGCGGCGCCCATGACGTCGCGCGGCTGTGGGTGCAGCCCTTCGTCCGCCCCCGTCCCCGGGCCAGCCGGGTCACGAGCCCATTCGGCGCGCGGCGCGTCGTGAACGGGATCGTGGGCGGCAGACACCCGGGCGTGGACGTGGCAGCCCCGCCGGGCGTCATGGTGCGGGCTGCGAACCGGGGCGTCGTGGCGCTGGTCGGGGACTTCTTCTACGGCGGCATCTCCGTCTACGTGTACCACGGCGCCGGGCTGATGACCGCCTACCACCACCTGAGCCGCGCCGCAGTGGCGGTGGGAGACACGGTCGAGCGCGGCGAGGTCATTGGGCGCGTCGGCGCGACGGGGCGCGTCACTGGTCCGCATCTCCATTGGGGGGCGCAGTACGGGCGGCTCTCGGTCGATCCGGTGGACCTCCTGACGCTCCTTGCGGCGCGCCCCGATTAATCGAGATTGAGGGCCGTGTCGGCCCGACCTGCCAAACCGTTGCTCCTCAAGGGCGCCCGCGTCGTGACGATGGATCCGCGGCGGCGCATCGTCGACGCGGACGTCCTCGTCGAAGCGGGGACGATCAAGGCCATCGGGGGTCGGCCGGTTGGCAAGCCCGCCCCGCAGGTGATCGACTGCACCGGGATGGTGCTCCTCCCCGGCCTGGTCCAGGCGCACATCCATCTCTGCCAGACGCTGTTCCGCGGGCTCGCCGACGACCTCGCCCTCGAGGCGTGGCTCGCGAAACGTATCTGGCCGCTCGAGGCCGCCCACACCGAGGAGTCGGTCTATTGGTCCGCCATGCTCGGCGCGGCCGAGCTGCTCCTCTCCGGCACGACGGCGATCCTCGACATGGAGACGGTGCGCCACACCGCCGCGGCGTTCGAGGCGCTCGAGTCCATCGGCCTGCGCGCGACGGCGGGGAAGTGCCTGATGGACGCCCCTTCCAGTCCCCCGTCGTTGCGCGAGCCGACCGACCGGGCCTTGCAGGAGAGCGCGGATCTGTGCGCCCAGTGGCACGGCGCTGCGGGCGGCCGGCTGCGCTACTGCTTCGCGCCACGCTTCGTGCCCAGCTGCACGGGGCCGCTGCTGCGCGCCATGAGCGACCTGGCGGCGCGGGCGGGCGCGGTGATCCACACCCACGCCGCCGAGACGCCGGTCGAGCTGCAGATCGTGAAGCGGGACACGGGGAACGATGAGCTCAGCTATCTCGACTCGATGGGGATTTCGGGTCCTCGCGCGGCGCTGGCGCACTGCGTCTGGGTGGACAAGGAGGGCATCGCCCGCCTGGCGCGCCAGGGGACGAACGTCGTGCATTGCCCCAGCTCGAACCTGAAGCTCGGCAGCGGCATCGCGCCGATCCCCGAGATGCTGGCGGCTGGGTGCCGGGTGGGAATCGGGGCGGACGGCGCGCCCTGCAATAACCGGCTCGACGCGTTCACCGAGATGCGCCTCGCCGCGCTGATCCAGAAGCCACGGCTCGGGCCCGAAGCGCTTCCTGCGGCTCAGGCGCTCGAGCTGGCGACGCTCGGGGGTGCGCGCGCCCTGGGGCTCGAGGCCGAGATCGGATCCGTCGAGGTCGGCAAACGGGCCGACTTGATCGTACTCGACCTCGAGGGTCCGCACGCGCAGCCCGCCGAGGCCGACCTCATTTCACGGATCGTTTACAGTGCTCGCGGCGCCGATGTACGCCACGTGCTGGTGGATGGGCGGGTGGTGGTGAAGGACGGAGTTCTAAAGACCGCCAACCCCTCGGAGATTCGCCGTGCTGCGAACGCTCAGGCTCGTCGCCTGCGCCGCGCTGTGGGGTTGTAGGCCCGCGTTCTTTCGTCGCCTCGATGCAGCAGGCGGGTAGTGTAGATCAATTCTTCTTTTTCTAACGTCACGGTGGTGTGGGCAGCGCACGACGCGGGGACAGCGACCTCGCGGTTCGTCGTCGTGCCGCGCCGCCGTGGGGTAACGGGATAACCTACTCGGTTGCTACCCGAGTGATCCGGGTTCGAGTCCCGGCGGCGGCGCACCCAGACCCGTCTTGACAGCGGGTGTGTGACGTGAAAAGATTGCTATACGGGTAGCAACCGAGTGGGTATCCAGCCCACGGATGTACGGGCGGGGCCTCCAGATGGAGGCCCCGTTCGTTTTGGCGGCCCTGGCCTTCCTCATTGTCGACTCCCTTTGACTCCGGCTCCGTTCACCTTGAATCGCCGCATCGTCTCGCCGAGATTCGCCGCCGCGTCGGAGAGATGCCTCGAGGTTACGGTGAGCTCACCCAGCGAGGCGATCTGCTGCTGCGTCGCCGCGGACGTCCGCTGCGCGCCCTCGGCCGCGCCCTGCGCGATCGCCGCGACCTCCGCCATCCGCCGCAGCACCTCGCGCATCCGCTTCGTCTGATTCTCCGTCTCCGCGGCAAACGTCGTGGCAAACCGGACGGTCGTGTTCAAGTCCGCATGGATGGCGTCGAGCGCTCCCTGGACTGTGGTGGCGACCTTTCCCACTCCCTGCGCCGCCTCGCGGCCCTGGCCCATCGCTTCCACTACGCGCGCGATCTGCCCCTGCGTCTCCCGCACGCGGACGCGGACCTCCTCGGCCGACCGGGCGCTCTGCTCCGCGAGCTTGCGGACCTCGCCGGCGACGACACGGAAACCGAGCCCATGCTGGCCGGCACGCGCCGCCTCGATGGCCGCGTTCAACGCCAGGAGATCGGTCTGGCTGGCGATGCGAGTGATCCCCTCCACCAGCTTGCCGATCTCGCGCGACTCGTGGTCGAGCGCGATCGCCACCTCGGACGCATGGTCCATGTGGACCAGCAGGTTCATCAGTAACGAGCTGGCGCGGGAGACCTCCTCGCCCCGGCTCCGCGCCTGCTGGGCGATCTCGGTGATCTTCTGCTCCGCCTCCTGCGCGCGCGCGTGAAGCGTGACCGCCAGCGCCGATGCCGCCTCCGAGTCCGCCTGGCCGTACCCGATCAGCTGGCGCTGGCGCTCGGTGCCCTCGGAGAGGTGCTGTGTCGTGGCGGAGATCTCCTGCGAGCCCGCCTGCAGCTCCCCGGCCGACCCGGCGAGCTGCTGGGCCATGGCGGCGAGGTCCTGCCCCTGCTGCTGCACCTGGCGGATGATGCCGGCGATCCCCTCGGTCGTCCGATTCACGCTGACGCCCAGGTAGCCGAGCTCATCGAGCTCGGGGTCTGCCACGCGCACCGTCAGGTCCCCACGCTCGATCTGGGCGAGCACGCCCCGCGCCGCGACCAGCCGGTCCACGATCCGCACGAGCATCGGGACAAGCGCCACGCACGCGAATAGCAGTACGAGCGATTCCTGCAGGTAGATCGACCAGCTCCAGGCGCCGCTCGCGCCCCCGAGTGTGCGGAGCGCCGTGATCAGGGCGAAGGCGGCGAGGTTCATCCCCAGCGCCGCCCACGCCTCCCGCCGCCCCAGGTAGAGCGCCGCCTGCAGCGGGGCGATCAGGTACGCGCCGTAGAGCACGTGCCCGTTGGGGCCGATTGCGTAGAGGACCGCCGAGATCATCAGGCAGCCCACCAGGAGGTTGAGGCGGGCGTACCACGGTTGGAAGGCGGTGCCCGCGGCGAGGCGGCGCACGCCGTAGTTCGCGGCCGCGACGCTCGCCGCGAAGGCGACGATGAACCAGAAGGAGAGGGGGACGAATCCGGCGAGCTTGACCAGGACGAGGAGCAGGATACCGAACCCGACGAAGCCCCAGCGCGCCCGTGTGTTGGCGAGCACGTACTGGCGCTGCTTGGCGTGCTGCTCCTGGGCGAGCTGGTCTTCGAGGCTATGGTCGACCACGCCGGAAACCTACATCCGGAACAGGTAGCTCGCCTTCAGGAAGAATCCGTCGGACGTGCGCTGCAGATCCCCGAAGCTGAACGCCGTCGGCTCGCTCATCGACGATCCGTAGCCGAAGAACAGCACGGTGCCGGGCGTCGGCCTGTAGGAGAACAGGAAATCACTCCGGAAATCGTTCCTGACCTGCGCTCCGGCAGGGAAGTAGCTCGCCGAGTCTGGATCGAAGACATACAGCGGTTGACCCGTGCGCGGATCCACCAATGCCGCCTGGTCCTGCGAGATGTACTGACCTACGTACCGGAAAAAGATCGCGCGGGTCAACTGGTACTCGACCTTGAAGCGCGGGATGTCGGCCGTCGAGAAACGACTGCCGTCCCGCGCCCGGGTGATGCGCTGGTGGACCCACCGGCCGTCGATCCGCAGCGCGTTCGTCGGCTTCCATGTGACCCCGACGAACGCATTCGTGCCTCGCCCCTCGGCCGCCTCGGCGAAGATCGCGCCCTGGCCAGCGCCGAGGTTCGCGCTGAGCGTCAGCGCCCGGTTCGGCGTGTTGAACCCCGCGTCGGCGCTCCAGAGGTTGTAGAGCCCGTGCGGGACGGCAAAGGGCGTGCCCGTGCCGCTCGTCGCGTAGCCCGCGTAGTCGGGGGGGTCGAAGCGCTGATGGCTGTTGCTCCAGTGGGCGTTCACGCCCCACCCCCCGCGCAGCGTCAGGAGCCACTGCTCCGACACGCTGCCCTCCAGCGTGCTCCGGAGCTTGAAGAAATCGTCGTAGCGCCACGTCGGCTCGACGCCGAAGAACGTAGTGGCGTTCTCGATCACCGCGCCCGGCTTGCCGTAAATGGTGAAACGGTTGAACACGCGCGCGTGCACGATGTTCACCCGGTTCACGAACCCGCTCGCGGCCTCGAAGTCGGGGCTGATCCCGAGGAGCTCCCCGTGGTTGCCGTAGGAGTAGCCGGTGCGGTCGTACAGCGTGACGTTCCACAGCTCACCCGCCCGGACGCCCGCGCCGTCCTTGGTCCAGGAGCTGACGATCTGGGCGTCCGAGAACCAGATCTTCTTCCAAATGACCCGCGCGTCCGCGCCCAGGACCCGATTGTAGGCGTCGCCTTCCATGCGGTCGGTGTAGGCGAGGCCGAGCGTCGAGCTCGCCCCGAGATCGCGCCGCAGGCGCAGCAGGTTGACGATCGGGTGGTCGCCGGTGGGGGAGAGCGCGTTGTCGTCCACCGCGCCGATGTAGGCGAGGGCGGTCCCGCCGACCTTGCCGGTGACCTTCGCCCCCGCGATCGGGGCCGCGATGCGGCGCGTGTAGATCAGGGCGTTCGGCGTGTCGAACTGCTCGAGGCCCTCCAGGAAGAACGGGCGCTTCTCGGGGAAGAACAGGGCGAAGCGCTCGTTGACGGTCACCTGGCCGACGTCGGCCTCGACCTGCGAGAAGTCGGGGTTGGCGGTGCCCGTGAGGCTCAGGTTCTGCGTGATGCCCCACCGGAGGTTCACGCCCGCCTGGGGATCGACGTGGCCGTAGCCGTAGCCGGCGGCGTCTGGGGCGCCGTCCACCCGCGACGTAAACTCGGGGCTCACGTCCATGACGAGCCCGCGCCGCAGCCCGGTGAGCGCCTTCAGCGTCCCCGACTGGATCAGGAAACTGGCGCTGGCGCGCACGACCGGGGTCCAGGTGTCCTCGTAGCCGGTATGCTGCGTCGTGCGGACGATCTGCAGTCCCCAGTCCTGCGTCGCGCCGCTCTGGTAGCGCAGGCTCTTGAAGGGGATCCGTACCTCGACGTCGTAACCCCAGGGCGTCAGCCGACCGCGCGACTGGTACACGTAGTCGGGGTTCAGGTCGACCACGCCGTCGAAGCGAAATCCCGCGTTCTGGCCGCCCGCCGCGCCGGCGAGCCCTTCGCTGCGGACGCCGTCCTCCTGCACGCCGAAGGGGTTTACCGCGAAGAGCAGGGCCCGGCGGCGGTCGTTGAAGGTGTCGAGCAGGATCTGGACGTTGTCGTCGGCGTCGATGTTGTCCCGGTCGGCGAGCGTAGCGCGCACGACGCTGCCGTGCGCCTCGTAGGCGCGGATGCCAAAGTAGATCGCGTCGGGCGCGTACCAGACCAGCACCTCGGTCGAGTCCTCGGCGGGCCGGCTGTCCACCGGGCGGTACTGCGAGAATCCGATGAGCCGGGCGGCGCGGCTCCACACCGCCTCGTCCAATGCGCCGTCGATCGTGACCGCCGCTTCGACGCGGGGAAGGTGCACGTCGAGCTGACGCGCGCGGGCGTCGTAGACGGGAGCGGGGTCGGGAGCTTGGAGCAGAGCGAGGAGCAGGGCGAGCATGGCACTCAAACTAATGCGGGAGAAGGGAGAAGGGAGAGGTACGCGCGGCTCAGTTACGACCCGTCAGGTCCTTCTGACATCTCCCTTCTCCCCGCCGTCCTGGAGCCGACTATTCGTATCTCAGCGCCGTGATCGGATCCAGCCTGGCCGCCCGGCGCGCGGGCCAGATGCCGAAGAACAGTCCCACGATGGCGCTGAACACGAACGCGAGCAGCACGGCGAAGCCGTTGATGGCGGTGTTCCAGTGGGCCAGCTTGGACAGCACGACCGCGCCGAGCGTGCCGACCAGGATCCCGATGATCCCCCCCACCATGCAGAGCACCAGGGCTTCCACCAGGAACTGGAACAAGATGTTGAAACGCGTCGCGCCGAGCGCCTTGCGCACGCCGATCTCACGGGTCCGCTCTGTGACCGACACGAGCATGATGTTCATGATGCCGATCCCGCCGACCAGCAGGCTGACGGCGGCGATCCCGGCCAGCAGGTAGGTGAACGTCTCGGTCGTTTGCTGGAAGGTGGCGAGGATGTCCGCCTGGTTGCGGATCTGGAAGTCGTTGTCCGCGCCGGGCCGGATCTTGTGCTCGCGCCGCAGCACGCGCTCAATCTCGATCATCGCCAGCGTCATCTGATTGACACTGGCGGCGTCTACCGTGATCGACCGGAGCCGGTCGGTACCCATGATGCGGTAGCGCGCGGTCTGCAGCGGTATGAGAATCTGCTCGTCGGGATTCCCGAAGCCGCCGGCGGACCCCTTCTCCGAAAGCACCCCGATGATCTCGAAGGGAATGCCGCGGATCTGAATCTGCTGGCCGATCATGGCGATCGGATTGGCGTTGAACATCTCGGGGACCGCCGAGCCGAGCACGGCGTAACCGCGCCGCGCCTCGTCCTCCCCGGCGGTGAACATCCGGCCCGCCGTGATCGTGTAGTTCTTCACCGCGACGTAGTTCGGCGTCGTGCCGACGACGCTCACGTTGATGTTCTGGCCGGCGCGCTTGACCTGGAGGTTGCGCGTCAGCTCCGGAAGGACCGCCTTGACGTAGCGCGCGTCGCTCGCGAGCGCCTTGTAGTCGTCCACGGTCAGGCTGACGCGCTGGTCGAACGCGATCCCCCCGCGGAACGCCTGGCCGGGGTAGAGCGAGAGGAGCGTCGGCCCGAGGGCCTGGATTCGCGCCTGCACCGCCTTCTGGGCGCCGCTCCCCAGGGCCACCATCGTGATCACGGCGCCCACGCCGATGATGATGCCCAGCATCGTCAGGAACGACCGGAGCTTGTTCGCCCGGATCGCCTGGAGCGCGACCTGGAAGATCTCGGTGAGCAGCATTGCCTCAGGGCCTCGTCTGCACCTGGACGCGCGGCGGGGTCGCAGGCGTCTGCTGCTGCAGTCCGGGGAGGCCGCCCCCCGTCATGCGCTGCGTCCGCTCGCGCATGTCGCGCTGCGCATTGAGGAGCGACGCGCTCGGCAGGACGAGCACGGTGTCCTGTTCGGTCAGGCCGCTCACGACCTCGATGTAATCGAGGTCGCTGAGCCCGGTCCGGATCTGGACCGCCGTGGGCTTCCCCTTGCGCAGCGCGAACACGATGTAGGTGGAGATGTCGCCGCTGCCGCTGCGGCGGAACCCGCTGGCTCCGGCGCCGCCGCCGCCCCCACCGCCACCCGCGCGCTGGAAGGCGGCGCGCATCGCCCGCATCGCATTCTCTTCGTCAGGGGAAAGCGCCTGGCCGGACATCCGCTTCTGGAATGCCGAGCGAACCTGGGCCTCCGTGACGCCGGCGGGCAGCTGAATCGTGCGGCCGTCGGGGGTCGTCATCGTGTTGCCGGCGGCAGGCGCCGTGGCCGCGGCCGAGTCCCGTGACGCCTGCGTGCCGCCAAGCGAGGCGCTGTCGCGGTTGGCGGGGCCGGCGGGACTCTGCTGCTGGGCGGCCGCGAGCTGTTGCTGCACTGCAGCAGGATCAAGCCCGAGAACCTGGGCGGCCGACCCGACGTCGCGCTGCGTCCGCAGGGCGGCGTTCGGGATGGCGATCACGTTGTCGCGCCGCCCCACGTGGATCTCGAC
>JBGPOM010000016.1:0-13120 GCA_041488075.1 Gemmatimonadota bacterium | reverse complement strand
GCCGCCGCGCCGAGGGCGAAGACGCAGGCGGAAACGGGATACTCGATCGAGCCGAGCGGCGTCGAGGGGGAGCGCGTGCCGCGGCGCGACGTGGGCGAGTACTGGCCCTTGGTGAGGCCGTAGATCTCGTTGTTGAAGAGGACGATCTTCAGGTTCACGTTGCGGCGCAGCACGTGCAGCATGTGGTTGCCGCCGATGGACAGCCCGTCGCCGTCGCCGGTCATGACCCACACGTCCAGCTCGGGGTTCGCGAGCTTGATCCCCGTGGCGATCGCCGGCGCGCGGCCGTGCACCGTGTGGAAACCGTAGGTGGACATGTAGTACGGGAACCGCGCCGCGCAACCGATGCCGCTGACGAACACCGTCCGCTCGCGCGCGAGCCCCAGCTCGGCGCAGGCCTTCTGCACAGCCTTGAGGATTGCGTAGTCGCCGCACCCGGGGCACCAGCGGACCTCCTGATCGGAGGCATAGTCTTTAGGCGCCAGCTGCGCGTCGGTGATCGTGGTGACGGTCATGATCTCACCCCTCGAATCGCGTCCACGATCTCCGCCACCTTGAACGGCTTGCCCGTCACTTTGCTCAGCCCCTCGGCGGGGATCAAGTACTCCGCGCGCAGCAGCCGCACCAGCTGGCCGCTGTTCATCTCGGGAACGAGCACGCGATCGTAGCGCTTGAGGAGATCGCCCAGGTTGCGGGGGAAGGGGCTCAAGTAGCGGACGTGAATGTGCGCCACGTCGTGCCCTTCGTCGCGCGCGATGCGGACCGCCTGATGGATCGGCCCGAACGTCGAGCCCCACCCGACGACGGCGAGGGCGCCGTGATCCTCGCCCAGGGCGGCGGTCTGGAGCGGGATGTCCCGCGCGATCCCGGCGATCTTGTCCGCGCGCGCCTGCGTCATGCGGGCGTGGTTCTCGGGATCGTAGGAGATGTGCCCCGAGTCGTAATCCTTCTCGATCCCGCCGATCCGGTGCTCGAGCCCCGGCGTGCCGGGCCGCACCCACGGGCGGGCCAGCGTCTCCGGGTCGCGCAGGAAGGGCTGAAAGCCCGCCGGATCGGTGCGATACGCGATCGGGAAGCGCGGCAGGTCGGCTTCCTCGGGGATGCGCCACGGCTCGGCGGCATGCGCGAGATAGCCGTCGGAGAGGACGATCACGGGCGTCATGTACGTGGTGGCGATCCGCACCGCCTCGATCGCGACGTCGAAACAATCGCCGGTCGTGGCAGCGGCGATGACGGCGAGCGGGGCGTCGCCGTTCCGGCCGAGGACCGCCTGAAACAGGTCGGACTGCTCGGTCTTGGTCGGCATCCCCGTCGAGGGGCCGGCGCGCTGGGTGTCGATGACGACGAGGGGCAGCTCGGTGACGATCGCGAGCCCGAGCATCTCGGTCTTGAGGGCCATGCCGGGCCCCGAGGTCGACGTGACGCCGAGGGCGCCGGCGTAGGCGGCGCCGAGCGCCGCGCCGCACGCGGCGATCTCGTCTTCCGCCTGGAAGGTGATCACGCCGAAGTCGCGCAGCGTTGCAAGCGTGTGCAGCAGCGCCGAGGCAGGGGTGATCGGGTATCCCGCGAACACCAGCTTCTCGATGCCCGCCGCGCGCATCCCGGCAACGAGCCCCCACGCCAGCGCCTCCGTGCCGGTCACGGTGCGATATACGCCGGGCAGCGCGTCGGCCTTGGGGACGACGTACCCGACCAGGTGCTCCGTCATCTCCGCCGTTTCGCCGAAGGCGTGGCCGGCGTTCAGGGCGGCGACGTTCGCGTCGGCGATCTCGGGTTTCTTTGCGAACTTCTTCCTGAGCCAGTCCACCGTCGCCGCGCGCTCGCGGCCGTACATCCAGAGAAGCAGGCCCAGCGCCCACATGTTGCGGCAGAGGTGGGCCTCCCGCGACGACAGCCCGAACGGCTTCACGGCGTCGGCGGTGAGCTTCGTGATATCGAACTTGAGGAGCTGGTAGGGGGCGAGAGAGTCGTCGTCTAGCGGGTTGTGCGCGTAGCCCGCCTTGAAGAGGTTGCGCTCGTTGAACGCCGCCGTATCCACGATGATCGTGCCGCCGACGCGCAGGTCGCTCAGCTCGACGGTGAGCGCCGCGGGGTTCATCGCCACGAGGACGTCCACCGCGTCGCCGGGGGTCATCACGTCCACCGCCCCGAACTGGATCTGGAACGCCGACACGCCGAACGTCGTGCCCGCCGGCGCGCGGATCTCGGCGGGGAAGTCGGGGAAGGTCGAGAGATCGTTCCCGGCGAGGGCGGTCTCGAGGGTGAACTGGCTGCCGGTCACCTGCATCCCGTCTCCCGAGTCGCCGGCGACGCGGATGACGACGGACTCGCGGACCTGGCGGGCGGGGGGGGTGGGGGTGGCGGCGGTGGCCATGGCAGGAAACCTAGTTTGGGGGCGGGGGGGCGGTAGGGCGGTTATTCTTCATCATATGCGCGATCGCCGTATCTTGGGCGGCCCGCTCGTGTTCGGGCTGATCGTAGGAGCTTGCGCCCGCCCTTCGGGTGCGCCGCTTGCCCCTGCGGGCGGCGAGACCGGTTGCCTGTTGGCCGCCAGCCCCGCCACTCGCCCGCCGGTGATTACGGTCGCGCTGACGGACTCGGTGGACCCCACGCACGCCCCCGTGCCGCGCAACGACGCCGAGCGGCTCGTCTTCCGGCACCTGTACGAGACGCTGGTGCGGTTCGACTGCCAGGGGCGCGCGGTGCCGGCGCTCGCCGAGTCGTGGACGTCGAGCGACGGCGGGCGGCGCTGGACGTTCACGCTGCGCTCGGGCGCGCAGTTCTGGGACGGCGCGCCGGTCACGGCGCGCGACGTGGTCGTGGGAAAGGGCGGCGCGGGTTACACGTTGACCCCGATCGACGCCCGCGTGGTGGGGGTCTGGTTGGCCAGGGGGTCGGACGCCGTGCCGGCGTTCCTCGCCGACCCCGCGCTCGCCGTCACGAAGCCGGCCCCGAGCGGCGACTGGCCCATCGGCACGGGCAGCTACTGGGTGACGGGCACGAACACGACCGCGGAGGAGATCCGCGCGCAGTCCCCGGTGGGCGACACGCTCGTCTTCCGGCAGGCCTCCGGTACCGACCCGCGCGATCTGCTCGATGCCGGGGTGGATCTCATCGTCACGCGCGATCGCTCGGTCGCCGATTACGCCGCCACGCAAGCCGCGTTCGCCGTCGTCGAGCTGCCGTGGGACCGCATCTACGTGTTCGCCGCTGCCGAGCCGCCCGCTGTCCGGCTCGACGGCCTCGAGCAGGCCGTCCGGACCGAGGCGCGCCGCCCCCAGGGGGCGGGGGGCGGGGGCGGGGGCTCCTTCTGGTGGGAGGAACTCCAAGCGTGCGGGCCACCCCCCGTCGCTACGGCGCCGCCGCCGCCGCCCGGACCTCGCCGGATCGCGTACCTGCGGCGCGATGCCGCCGGCCGCGACTTGGCCGGCCGGATCGCCGCGCTCGGGGGCGGCGTCGCCGCAGGCCTGGCTCCCGCAGACTTCGCCCGGGCACTCGCGGCCGGTACCGCCGCGGGCTACGTACTGGCGTTGCCCCGAGCCGTCTCCGACGCGTGCCGCGCCGCCCGCGACCTGCTGCCGCCCTGGCCGGTCTCCGTCGCGCCGCTCGTGGAGACGCGCGCCCGCGCGGTGGTGCGCCGCGGAGTATCACGCTGGGCAGTGGACGGCGACGGGACCGTGCACCTCGCGCCGCAATGACCTTCCGCACCCGCCTCCTCGCCGGCTTCGGCGTGGTGGTGCTCGTCCCCCTCGCCGTCTTCGGACTCGGCATCCGCCGTGAGATGTCGGGGCGGCTCAGCGCCGAGTACGAGCGGCGCGTGGAAGCGCTCGTCCAGGTGATCCGCGCCGACGTCGCGCGGCAGAGCGACGGCATCGCGGCGCGCCTCGCCGCCTTGAAGGGCGCACTCTCGGCAGACAACCGCTTCCGTGCGGCGGTGGCGCAGGGAGGGGGCGGAGGGGGGGGGGGAGGGGACCGCGCCTACGTGCTCGACTACGCCGGTGACGCGATGCGCCTGGCGGGGCTCGACTTGTTGCAGGTCGTGGACGAGGGCGGTCGCGTCGTGTCGTCGGGCCATTTCCGCAACGAGTACGACCGGCCGGCCCCCCTCCCGATGCGGCCCGGGCCGGCCTTGGTGTCCGCCCGCACCGCCGAAGGCGGGTTTCTCGCCCTCGTGCGCGCCGACTCGCTGCGGCTCGGCGGACGGCGGTTCACTCTCGTGGGGGGAACCCGCGTCGACTCGGCATTCCTCTCCCGCCTCGCGCGCGATCCGGAGCTCGCCGTTTCGGTGGTGCTCCCGGGTGACAGCGCCGTGCCGGACTCGAGCAGTGCGGTCGTGGGAGAGGTGTCGCTGCCGTACGTCGGGTCTGGCGGGGAAGCCCGCATCGTCGTCACGCGATCCCCGAGCCTCCTGGCGGCGCTGCGGCGCAGCGTGAACCTATGGTTCGCCGTCGCGGTGCTGGTGACGGCGCTCGTGGCGGTGCTCATCGCGGGGTGGCTGTCCACCCGGATCAGCCGGCCCTTGAGCGAGCTGGCCGCGAAGACCCGAGAGATCGACGTCGACCGGCTCGATGTGGCGTTCTCGAGCGACCGGGACGACGAGGTCGGCGCGTTGACGCGTCTGCTGGGCGCGATGACGGGGCGGCTGCGCGCGGGGGCTGCCCGGCTGCGCGAGATGGAGCGTCGCGTCGCCTTGGGCGACCTCGCCCGCCAGGTGAATCACGACATCAAGAACGGCCTCGCGCCGCTGCGCAACGTGTTCCGCCACCTCGTGGAGGTGGCGCAGAGCGAGCCCGCGAAGCTCCCCCAGGTCTTCGCCGAACGCCAGGGAACGGTCGAATCGAGTCTCGGCTACCTCGAGACCCTCGCCGCGAACTACGCCCGTCTCTATCCTCAGGTGGACGAGCGGTCCACCGACGTCAACGCCGTGGTGCGGGAGGCGCTCCGCCACACGGCCGCCGCTGGCGACGCCTCGTTGCGCACCGATCTTCTGGACGGCCTTCCGTCCGTGCGGGCCGACGCCCTCGTGCTGCGACGCGTGATCGAGAACCTGCTCGGCAACGCGCTGGACAGCCTCGAGGGCCGCCCCGGAACTGTGACGGTCGCGACGGAGCTGGGCGAGGGCGGGCTGGTTCGCCTCTCGGTGAGTGACACCGGGCGGGGCATGACCAAGGCGGAGCTGGACCGCGCCTTCGACGATTTCTACACGACCAAGCCGGGCGGCACGGGGCTCGGTCTGTCGATCGTGCGGCGCCTGGTGCTCGACTCGAACGGAGCGCTGCGCGTCGAGACGGAGCCGGGGCAGGGATCGCGCTTCATCGTGGAGCTGCCGGGGGAGACCGCGTGACGCTGGTCTTGATCGTCGACGACGTTGCCGCCATGGCCGAGCAGTACGCCTACGACTTGAAGCGCCTGCGCGGGTACGAAACGATCGTCGCCGCGAGCGGGCGGGCGGCGCTCGACTGTCTCGCGTCGGAGCCGGTGGACTGCGTAATCCTGGACCTCGAGATGCCGGGGATGGACGGGTTCGAGGTGCTGCGCGCCGTGGGACGACTGGGCCTGCGCGTCCCGGTCATCGTGTACACGGGGACCGGCAACTACGACCGCTGCGCCCAGGCGATCCGACTCGGCGCACTCGGCTTTATCGACAAGGCGGAGCCGATGGAGCGGGTGGGGCAGGAGGTCGAGAACGCCATCGAGCGGCGCCGCCTCGTCGATCAGGTCGCGGCGCTGCGCCGCGGCTTCGGCGTGGACTCCCCGCTCGTCGGCGGGAGCCCGGCGCTCGCGAAACTCCAGGAAACGATCGCCCGCGTCGCCCCGATCCCAAGTCCCGTGCTCATCGTGGGGGAGAGTGGGACCGGCAAGGAGCTGGTGGCGCGCGAGCTGCACCGGCTCGGCCCCGCCCCCAAGGGTCCCTTCATCGCCTTGAACAGCGCGGCCCTGCCCCACGAGCTGGTCGAGAGCGAGCTGTTCGGTCACGAGCGCGGAGCCTTCACCGGCGCCGCCGCCACCCGCAAGGGCGCCTTCGAGGCGGCGAGCGGCGGCACGCTCTTCCTGGACGAGATCGGCGAGCTGCCCCTCGCCGCGCAGGCGAAACTGCTGCGCGTGCTCGAGGAGCGGCAGGTGACGCGGGTGGGCGGCACGCGGACGATCGCGGTGGACACGCGCGTCGTCGCCGCGACGCACCGCGATCTGGAAAACGAAGTGGCGGAAGGCCGGTTCCGGGAAGACCTCTTCTACCGGCTCAACGTCCACCCGCTGCGCGTGCCCCCGCTGCGGGAGCGGCTGTCGGACGTCCCGGCGCTCGTCGAGCACCTCCTCGCCGCGACGTGCAGCCGCTTCGGCATCCGGCCCAAGACGGCGACCGCCGACGCGCTCGACTGTCTCATGGCCTACGATTGGCGCCGCAACAACGTGCGCGAGCTGCGCAACGTCGTCGAGCGGATGATCATCGCGACCGATCGCGCGGAGCTCACCCGCGACGATGTGCCCGCGGAGATCCGAGACCACAAGGGCACCCGCCCACGCCCCACATCCCACGCCCCGCGCAGTTTCGAGGAGCAGAAGCTCGAAGCCGAGCGCCAGATCATCGTGGCGGCCCTGGAGCGCAACGACTGGCACATCACGCGTACGGCCAAGGAGCTCGGCCTGGCGGACCACGCGAGCCTCCTCAAGGTCATGCGCCGCCTGGGTGTCCAGCGGGACACATGAGGGCCGTCGGAGCGGTGTCCCGCCGGCCACGCCGCTGACCCACTTCATTTGCTGACAATCAGTTAGCTGCTGGCCCGCGGTCTGCCTTACCACATGGCAACCCCCTCTTGGAGGAGCCATGCGGTACCAGTTCACGATGAATCGTCCCCGGACCCCGAGCCCCGGCCCGTTCCTCGCCTTCGTCGCGCTTGTCACCCTGGGTGTCGCCGGGTACGCCTTCGCCGCCTGCGGCGATCGCACCCCCGATCGCGCGAGCGCCGGCGAGCCCGTCGTCACGACGCCGACCCCAATTCCCGCACCCCCACCCGAACGGGCAGCGCCGGCGCCCACCACGCCGTCGGAGTTCTACACGGTTGGCCGCGCCGCGTGGAAGGCCGGTGATCGCGAGCGCGCCGAGAGCGCGTTCGTGCAGGCGCTGGCCCTCGATTCGACACACGTCCCGAGCCGGCTCTACCTGGGCCGCGTGCTGCTCGAGTCGGGGCGTGCCGGGGATGCGCTGCAGCACATCGAGGCGGCCATCGCGCTCGATTCGACGTCGAGCGAGCCGCTCCGCCTCCTGGGCCGCGCCTATGAAGCGCTGGGCCGGACCGACGAAGGGATCGAGGCGTACAAGCGCGCCATCGTCATCAACGCGAAGGATGTGTGGGCGCTGAACAACCTCGGCTCGCTGTACATCAAGCTGGGGCGGCCCGAAGAAGCGCTGGGTCCCATCGCACGGGCGATCGAGCTGGAGAAGAACGTGGCGATCTTCCACAACAACCTGGGCACGGCGCTCGAGAAGACGGGCCACTTCGCGGCGGCATTGGAGGCGTACCGCGCCGCGCTGGCGGTGGAAGGCACATACGGCCCGGCCGCGACGAACTTGTCCCGCGTCGAGATGCTGAAGGACGACCCGGCCACGCAGCCGGTGGACGTGACGGCGCTCGCCAAGCAGTTCGTGGACAGCGTGGCGACCTGGGGGAAGCAGTAGGCTAGAACAGCTCGAGCTGCGTGCTTCCCACGAAGCCGCGGATCCGCTCGAGCAGCTTGATCATCGCCCAGCTGTCCCGCTCGCAATAGGCGAGGAGCGCCCGCCGCAGTTCGGCACGCTCCTCGCCTTTGAGCGTCTCCTCGAACAGCAGGCGCTGTAGCTGGAGCGTCGCCGTCTCTCCTTCGTTGATCGCCAGGTCGGCGTACGACGACCCCGGTACGAGCGCGGGGAGCACCTTCTTGATGCTGAAGCTGCCCCCGAAATCGGGATGGTAAATGTGGTTGCGCACGAGGGGGAGGAGATCGATCAGCCGGTCGGCGACGTCCAGCAACTCGGTCGCGACGTGGGGCACGCCTAGGGCGAGATTCTTCAGGCACTCGCGCTCGAAGCTCGCGTAATAGGCGACGACCCGCTTCGCGCCGGCGCACGCCTCGATCACCTGTTCCGCGATGGCGGGGCGCGGGTCCTCGGGCCCATCAACCAGGTACGCCGAATGGGTAACCCCGCCCTTGGATCCCTCGCGGTGCACGCTGAACTGGACCGGCATGTTCTCCCACGGCCGGCAGCCGCGGAAGCGCGGAATCGCGTAGCTCACCGTCTCGAAGTCGAGGTAGGCCAGGGGAGACGCGAACTCGGCCAGCGCGCGCTCCAGTGTTCGCTCCACGACCATCTGACCCGTCGTCACCGCCTTCACCTGGCGGGCGTGGATCACGCTCAGCTCGAGGTCCGACGGCAGGTCGTGGATGGTCTCGATGCCGCGGGCTTGATACTCTTCGACTTTGCGGCGCTGGATCGTGTAGAGCGTGCTGACGTGATGCTCGGGGAGGTGGGGCCAGCAGCGTTTGAGGAACGGGCACTTGTGCGGCGTCGTGCAGTGCTCGCCGATCGGGACGTCGGGAAGCGGACCGGCGAGCATCGCCTGCTGAGACTGGATCTCCCCCGCCACGACGGGCAGGAACAGCTCGACCTTCTCCGTCACGTCCTCGCGCACGAAGAGGTTGCCCAAGTTGGGGAAGCGGCACTCGGGATTGAGGTGCATCACCTCGGCGCGCGGGACGGCGAGCCCCGCCTGGCGCAGCACGTGCACCTGCACCGCGACATCGGGGATGTGCTCCTTCTTGACGCTGTTCGTCGCCTTGACCTCGATCACGACCGCCCCGGGGTCGAGGATGTCCACGACCACCGCGGCGTCGGCGGTGACGAAGCTGGCCTCGTACCTGGCGCCCGGGACGCGGGTCCGGGCCGCGAGCCCCACCTCCATCGCCTGGTCGAACCGGTTCTGCAGCCCCGGGTCCGGCGTCAGCTCGGGGGCCTTGGGCTCGTGGACCCGCCACCACAGCTGCTTGTAGCATTGCAACCCGGCCACGAACCGAGACTTGGAGAGCAGCATCGATCTAGGGTAGCGGCGGCGCGGCCCCCCTTCAACCCCTCGCTCCCCCGGTTTATGTTCCCGCTCCCATGAAAGCCACCGACGTCCGCAAGGGGCACGTCCTCCTGATCGACGGACAGCCCTGCCGAGTGATGGACTTTACGCACCGGACCCCCGGCAACCTGCGCGCGTTCGTGCAGGTCCGGTTCCGGAACCTCGTCACGGGCAACACATTCGACCAGCGCCTCGCCGCGACCGAGTTCTTGAACGAAGCCCGGCTCGATACGAAAGAGATGCAGGTGCTCTACCAGGACCAGGGCGGCGTGCACGTGATGGACCAGGAGAACTACGAGCAGTACACCCTCGACGCGCGCGCCGTCGGTGAGGACGGGCCCTGGCTGCAGTCGGAAATGGTGGTGCAGGTCGAGTGGCTCGACGGCCGCCCCATCGCCATCGAGCTGCCCCCGGTGATCGAGCTACAGGTGGTCGAAACGTCGCCGGTGATGAAGACCGCCACGAAGAACGCGAGCACGAAGCCCGCCAAGCTGTCGAACGGCGTGACGGTCCAGGTGCCCGACTTCATCAGTCCGGGGGAGAAGGTCAGGGTGGACCCGCGCTCCGGTCAGTACTTGGAGCGGGCGAAATAAGGCGGTCGATCCCGAAGGGCCGCAGGTCCCACTCCGTCCTTCCGTCCACCAGCAGCTCCGCCAGCAGCTCCCCGATCGCGCTCGCGAACTTGAACCCGAACCCCGAGCAGGGGCTTGCGAGCAGCACCTGGGGGTGCTCGGGATGGACGTCGATCAGAAAGTCCCCACCGGCCACGTTGGTGTAGAGACAGACCGCCGAGCGGCGGTGGGCGCCGTTCGCGCCGGGGAGAAACCGCGCCAGCAGGCCGCGCATGGCCGCGATCTCGTCCGGCGCGACGTCGCGCCGCACCGTGTCCGGCGTCGTGGGCTCGCCGCCGTGATGGACGGTCGTCTTGATCTCTGCGTCTTCGATCGGGAATGAGGCGAACGCCGCCTGGGATCCGAACTCCCACAACGCGATGGGACTCCGCGCGGCGTCGAACGCGGCGGCGTCGCCGGACGGCGCGAACCAGTGCATCACGATGCGCTCGGCGGTGACGGGGACGCCGAGCTTGCCGAGGACATCGAGCATCCACGGGCCGGTCGCGAGCAACAGCTTCGCGGCGGTGTAGCGACCGCGCGAGGTCGTGACGGCCACGCCGGCGCCGCTCGCCTCCCAGCGCTCGAGCGGCTCGTCGAACTTGAGCTCGACGCCGCCCGCCGCGGCGTAGTCGAGACACGCCCGCACGCAGGCCTCTGGTCCCAGAATGCCGGCCCCCGGCTCGAAGAACCCAACCGTGCCGTCCGCGGGCCGAAAAGCGGGGAAGCGCCGGCGGATCTCGGCGGCATTCAGGAGCTCGTACGGCACCCCGTGGATGTCGGCGCTTTGCTTGGACTTCGCGACGAACGGCCCACCCTCCGCGCCGACGAACAAGCCGCCGGTGACGCGGAGCAGGGGCTTTCCCGTGGCGGCTTCGATCCGGCGCCAGCACCGGTAGGCGCGACGCACGAGGGGCACGTAGCGCGGGTGCTCGAACGACGTCTCGCGGATGATGCGTGTGCCGCCGTGGGTCGAGCCCAGGGTATGCGGGGGGTGGTGGCGGTCGAGGGCGAGGACGCGCAGGCCTTTCCGGCCCGCCAGGTGGAACGCCGTGGCGCTTCCCATGGCGCCCAGCCCGGCGACGATCACGTCGTAGCTCACAGCTCGGCGTGCCGGAAGCAGGTCACGAGGTGATCGTTCACCATCCCCACCGCTTGCATGAAGGCGTAGCAGATCGTGGGGCCCACGAAGCGGAACCCCCGCTCCACGAGTGCCTTGCTCATCCGCTCCGATTCCTTCGTTTGCGCCGGGATCTGGCCAGTGGTCTTGCGGGCGTTGCGCCGCGGCGCCCCGCCCACGAACTGCCACAGAAAGGTGTCGAAGCAGGGGCCGGTCCCCGTCAGCGCGAGGAATGCGCGCGCGCTGGCAACGGCCGCCTCGACCTTCTGGCGGTTACGCACGATTCCCGGATCCTTGAGCAGTCTGGTGACGCGCCGCCGGTCGTAGCGCGCCATGCGTTCGGGGTCGAAGCCGTCGAACGCTTCGAGGAAATGGTCGCGCTTGCGCAGGATGATGGCCCACGACAGCCCCGCCTGGAAGCCGTCGAGGATCAGTTTGCCGAACAGCTGGCGGTCATCGTGGACCGGGACGCCCCATTCGCGGTCGTGGTAGGCGATCATCAGATCGCTCGACTCCGCCCACTTGCAGCGCCCCATGCCCCGTGCCCCTTCTCTAATAAGAGACAGCCCCACACCACGCGGGGTGATGTGGGGCTGCGGCTGCCGGTCCGGCGGGAGGCTAGTCGGTGCCGGCCGCCCCCCCCGTGCCGGGGCCGCCAGCGGTGTGCCCCTCCTGGACGATGATCAGGAACTTCGAATTGCGCCAGAACTGCTCGGGCGCGGTGATCTGGATGCTGGAGGCGCCGGTGATCTTGCCCTGTTCGGTCCGCGGCGTCGCCATGTACTCGAGGTCCTGGCGCGATGCGATGCGGTACTCGGCGGCCGCGTCGGGCAGGCGGATCTCCCGCACGTCGCGTTTGTTGATCGCCGTGAACTGGCTGGGATCGAGGCTGCGCGCCGGGGAGATCGTGCTGCCGGTGCGCCACAGAATGAACAGCACGCGGCTGCCGCCCTCCTCCACGATGATCCCCTTCGCCTTCAGCTCGTCCTTGCTGCCGATGATATAGTAGACGGTGTTCTCCCGCTCGGTGACCGTGTTGACGGTATCGCGCAGGGCCACGTTCTCGGTCTCGAGCCGCGTCAGCTGCTCGGTGAGCGACGCGACCGCCGCCTTCTGACTTTCGATGATGGCGCCCAGGTTGGTCGCCGTCGAATCGAGCGTCGCCTTTAGGCTGTCCGACAGGCTGGTGAGGCTGCGGATCCGCCGCTGGCTTTCGTTCAGGCGATTCTCCGTCTCGCTCACGCGTGCCACGACGTAGCGCAGCTTCTGCATCATCGAGTCGCGCTGCGCGAGCAGCGGGGTCTCCGACGACACGTGGATTTGCCGACCGCGCACCTGCACCTTCGACAGCGCGGCGCTCACGTCGCTGAGCAGGCGGGCGCTGACGGCCACTTCTTGCAGTAAGCTGTCGCGCTGCGCGGACGCTTGCTCGAGATCGGCGAGCTTGCGCTCCGTCTCGGCCGACGTACCGCACGCGGTCGCGGCGACGAGCAGCGCCGCGAGGATGGGTCTAACGGTCATGGTTGAAGCTCCCCAAAGGGTGAGATAGGCACCGCCTTGATACTGCGGATCGGCGCGGCTGTTCCGCGTGACGCACGTCACGCCCGCGCGGGTGGCCCGCGTGCCGGGTCGTGTTACCTTAGGCGCTCATGCGCCTCTTCGTCGGCACCTCCGGCTACAACTTTCCCGAATGGAAGGGGACGTTCTACCCGCCCAAGCTCCCCACAGCGAAATGGCTCGAGTACTACGCGACGCAGCTCGGCACCGTGGAGATCAACTACACCTTCTACCGGATGCCGACCGCCAAGATCGTGGCGGGATGGGATGCGGTGACGCCGGCGGGGTTCAGCTTCGTGCTCAAGGCCCCGCAGCGCATCACCCACATCGCGCGGCTCAAGAACGTGGACGAGCCGCTCCGTTTCTTCCTCGAGACGGCGCGCGCGCTGGGCCCGAAGCTCGGGCCGATCCTGTTCCAGCTGCCGCCCAACTTCAAGAAGGACCTGGATCGTCTCGGCGATCTGCTGACGCAATTCCCGCCCGACGTCAGGTGCGCCTGGGAGTTCCGCCACGCCTCGTGGTTCGACGCCGAAGTGTACGACGCGCTCCGGACCGCCAATGCGGCCCTGTGCGTGGCCGACACCGCCGAGGGGACGACGCCGCTCGAGGCGACGGCGGATTTCGGCTACGTGCGGCTGCGGGACGAAGGCTACTCCAAGAAAGCGATGGAGGCCTGGGTCGCCAAGCTACGGGGGCTGGGCGCGGGGTGGAGCGACGCCTTCGTCTTCTTC
>JBGPOM010000015.1:0-13243 GCA_041488075.1 Gemmatimonadota bacterium | reverse complement strand
CTCCTCGGGATTCATGTGGATGGCGCGCATGAACCAGCGCGGCTCGTAGGCGCCGATCGGCAGCAGTGCCACGTCGAACGGCCCGTAGCGCGCGGCGATCGCTGCGAACTCGGGATGGAGGCCGCTGTCGCCCGCGAAGAATACCCGCCGTCCCAGGAGCGGCACCGCGAGCGCCCACCCGCACCACAGCGTCGCGCCGCGGTCCGTGAAACCCCGGCCGCTGAAATGCTGGGCCGGCGTGCACGCCACGCGCACCGGGCCCACCTCCGCCTCCTGCCACCAGTCGAGCTCGGTGACGCGGCGTGCGCCGCGCGCGCGCGCGAAAGGCGCAAGACCGAGCGGCACGAACCACGCGGCTCCCGGATGATCCCCCCCTAACCGGCGGACCGTGCGGTCGTCGAGGTGATCGTAGTGGTTGTGCGACTGTAGGACGATGTCGATCGGCGGGAGCGCTTCGAAGGGGATCGCCGGGGGTACCCAGCGCCACGGACCCGCGAAGCGCACCGGCGAGGCCCGGGGGCTCCACATCGGATCGGTGAGGATGTTCAGGCCGCCGAGCTGCAGCAGCACGCTCGAATGCCCGACCCACGTCGCCGTGAGCCGGTCCGCGGGCGCGCGCGGCGTCAAGAAGGTGGGTTGTGCGTGGCGGATGAACGACGCCGGGTCGGGGTCACGGGGCCGTGGGCGCGTCGTGCGGTGGACGAGCAGCCACTTGAGGAGGCCGCCCAACGCCGGAGCGGCGGCGGCCACCCAGGGATTCCGGAAACCGCCGCCGGGGCGGTGGTGGGCCGGGAGCAGAGGAGGCGTCACGGCTGGGAATATACCCCAGGCCGGATGCTCCTCTCGTTGGGCCGCTAGTGCCGCCGCAAGCGCGACGGCATCGCGCTTGGCTGCGACGTGTCGGCCGCGACCTGGATCACCAGCGTATCCGCGAGGCCCCTACTCGTCGCGACCACGCGGCCCTGGCCCACGACGAGCGACGTGACCCACGCATACTTTCCGGCGCGCGCGCTGTCGGTCAGCGACAGCACGGCCGGCGTCAGGTTCGCCCACGCCACCGCGGGGTTCGGCTCCTGCTGGTTCTCTGCGTTGACGACGATCGTTTCGAGCTGATTCGTACGGCCAACAAGCATGGAGCTGGCGCCCACGATGTACACAGCGCCCCGGAACGCCGAAAGCGTGACCGAGTGATCGGTTTCCACTCCTCGCGATACGACGACGGTGGAGTCGAGACTCGCGGCGAAGCCGCCGGACGGAGGCGGGTCTACGGCGACGATGTACGTCCCCGGCAGCAGATAGGCGAGTCGATAATGGCCCGCGGCGTCGGTCCGCGCGGTAGAGAAGATCTGCCAAGTGCCCTGGCTCGCCCCGTAGGCGCTGACGCCGGCGTAGGCGATCGGCCCGGGAGTGCCGCTGGTCGTGTCGCTTCGCACCAGCCCCGCGATCGATCCCGTGGCCGCCCGGTTGACCGCGCGAATCCACGGGAGGAAGTTGAAGCCGCCATCGCCCAGGTCGTCGTAGTGAAAGCTGCGCCCCACGTCGAAGTCGATGACGATGTCGGCGCCCTGCTCGGGCACCGCGACCGCGGCCTCCACGAACGCATGAATAGCCTGCTGGCCAGCCCCACCCCAATGCACCAGCGCATCGGAGCCGTCTCTAAAGCGAATTCTCGACGAATCAGTGTCGATGATGAGCCGCACCGCCCGGTACTGGTCGGCCGGGATTTCACCTTCACCGAGCAGCGTTGTCGTGCCCTGCTGCAAAGTCAGGAGATCGATGCGCTGGCGAGGCTGGGTGATCGTGACCCACTGCATGCTGTCCGCGGAACTGCCGGTGTCGGCCTGGGTGGACGCCGCGACGCTCACGACGTAGATGTTGACGCTCTGGACGGTGTCGAACGGGAACGGCGCGTCGGTGAACAGCACCCGTGTGAGGGACGCTGCGGCTGGGAGGGCTGTGGTGTCGTCCTGATAACACGCCGCCACCCCACAACCGAGTATGGCAGCCGCGGCCAGGAGGGGCAGAACGGCGCGTTGCGACATCGCAAGTCTCCTCGTGCGGGATTGACGGCTCTTTCCGGAGATACCCCGGAGCGGTTGCCCGGCGTCACAAAGCCCCGCGCGGAGGGTATTGTGACGCCTGGATCTTCTCAATGGGTATAGACCACGTGGGGGCGAGCGACGCGGACTTGGTGCGCCGTGTGCTGGCAGGCGACAGCGGCGCCTATGCCGGGCTCGTCGCGCGATACCGCGATCGCCTGGGGCGCTACGCCGTGCACATGCTCGGCAACCGGGAAGAGGCGGAAGAAGCCTTGCAGGACGCCTTCGTCCGCGGCTATCGCTCGCTCAGGCGGTGCGACTCTCCCGAGCGGTTCGGCCCCTGGCTTTACGGCATCCTGGTGAACCGCTGCCGGACGGCGGGGGCGCGGGCCGCGCGCCACGGGCGTGTGTTCGTGCACGATGAAGCGGCGTTGAACGGCGCATCGCTGCCGAACGCCGTCGAGCGGGCCGAGTTCGAGGATGTCGTCCGATGCGCGCTGGCGCGGCTGAGTCCTGAGTACCGCGAGGCCTTCCTCCTCAAGTTCGTGGAAGACCTCGAATACGAGGAAATGGCGCGGCTCACGGGCGCTGGCGTCTCGGCGCTGAAGATGCGCGTGAAGCGCGCCCGGGAACAGCTGCAGATGATTCTGCGAGAGGCGAAGCATGTTTGATCACGAGCAGGACATCGTCGAGCGCGTCATTGATTCCCTGCGCCGGCCGGTTGGGATCGAGCCGGCGTTCGACGCGCGCGTGATGCGCGAGATCGCGGCGCTCCGCGCCCCCCGGCGCCGCCTCGTACTCTTCGCCGGGCTCGCCGCCGTGGCGGCGGTCCTCGCCGTGGTTGTTCTGGCGCGGCCCCGCGCTCCCGCGACCCGGGAGCTCCAGTTCGTCCTCGTCGCTCCCCAAGCGGCCACCGTGTCGCTGGTCGGCGACTTCAACGATTGGGATGCCGTGCGCACCCCGATGCGCCCGCTCCGTCCGGACGGCCCGGTCTGGTCTGCGGTCGTGCCGCTCGCTCCCGGGCGCTACCACTACGCGTTTCTGGTGAACGGCTCCCGCTGGCTCGCCGACCCCGCAGCGCCGACGGCGTCGGACGACGGGTTCGGCACCCCGAGCTCGGTCGTCACCGTGAGCGGGAGGGGGAGGGGGAGGGGCACATGAGGATCGCCGCGCTGCTCGCCGCTCTGACGCTCGCCACGCGAGTCGCGGCGCAGGAGCCGCGGCTCGAGCGGCTCGATTCGGCCGCACGGGCGCCCGTCGCGGCACTCCTCGACTCGGCGCGCATTGCAGGCCTGCCCGCTGAGCCGTTGATCCAGCGCGCGCTCGAAGGCACGACCAAGGGCGCGCCGGCGGAGCGGGTTGTGGCGGCGGTGCGCCGCCTCGCGACCGACCTCGGCCGCGCGCGCGCGGCACTCGGATTGGCCGCCGATCCCTTGGAGCTCGAGGCAGGAGCAGCCGCGCTGCGCGCCGGTGCCTCACCTGAGGTGCTCGCCCACCTGCGACGCGCCCGGCACCAGCCCCTCATGGTGCCCCTGGCCGTGCTCGCCGATCTCGTGGCGAGCGGCGTGCCCGTGGACTCCGCTGCCGCCGCGGTGCTCGTGCTCGCCGGCAGCGCGCGAGACGCGGACTTGGTCGAGTTCCGGCGCGCCGTGGAGCGGGACATCGCCCTCGGCGCCTCGCCTGCCGGCGCCGCCACCGGCGCCGCCCGCGAGGCCGCGGGCGCCACGGACCTCAACTCGACCGCGCGCACGGGCTCAGCTAGGCCCCGCCGTCCGTAGTGCCGCGGGCCTGGGCGGCGTTGGTCGGAGCGGCGTGCTCGCTCGCGTCTCCATCTCGCACCTCGCTCGCCCAGACGACCGCCACCCTCGACGTGGGCCTCTCGACTGTCCGGTACGACGGGTTTCTCCCCTCCGGAGCCGCCGCCTTCGCCCCCAGCGTCAGGTGGGAACGGTCTGGCGCGTCGCTGACGGCACAGGGCACCTACCTCCGGTTCGAAAGCGGCAACGCCAGTCTGCAGGGCAGTGTGACTGGGTCGCTCTTCACCGCCCCGACGCACCGCTGGCGGGGTCAGTTCCTGGCAACGGCGGGCGGGTCGAGTTACGCCGAATTCGCCAGCTTCCACCACACGATCGGCGAAGCACGGCTCCATCGCCTCGGCGAGCGCAGCGGTGCGTGGATCAGCGGGACCCTCGGGCGTTCATCGCTCGGCGACGCTTCGCGCCCCATCACGGGCCTGGCCATCGCCGGCTGGGTACAGCGCGGCGGAGCCCGGCTCTTCGTGTCGGCCACCCGCGCCTTCGTCGGTGACACCGCGTTCAGCGATCTCGAAGCGGCGGCGCGCGCCCGGCGCGGGGCGTTCGTGCTCGAGGGGTACGCCGGCGCCAGGATACGGAGTCGCGGCGGCGGGCGCGGGGTGTACGGCGAGGGCAGCGCGACGCTCGCGTTGAGTGACCGCCTGGCGCTTGTCCTCTCGGGCGGCCGCTATCCCACGGACCCCATTCGCGGGAGCATCACGGGTCGCTACGCCGCCGTCGCGCTCCGGCTTCACAGCGCGGCGGCGCTCCGGCCCACCCCCCGTGATCTGCCTGCGCGACTGCCGTCGGTGAGCTCGAGCGGCACGAGCGATGCGGCGGCGCGTGTCGAGATTCTGCCGCAGGGCGACCGCGCCGTGCGGTTCACCGTGCGCGCGCCCGACGCGGGGCTGGTGGAGATAGCGGGCGACTTTACCGATTGGCAGCCGATCGCTCTGGGCCGTGGATCGGGCGGCATCTGGGAAGTGGTGGTGCGGATTCCAAAGGGTATCAACCGGATCGCAGTGCGAGTCGATGGAGGGCTGTGGACCGCGCCGGCGGGGACAAGACGCGCCGACGATGACTACGGCGGCGAGGTCGGGATCTTCGTCGTACCCTAGCGCCGGCCCCCCGCTAACCACACCGCCTCCGGGCGCCGCCGCAGCGCCAGCATCGCCCACACGCCGAGCGCAGGCCCGATGGCCAGCACGCTCATGCTCCAGCGCCAGCCGATCGCTGTCGCCACCGTAGGCAGGAGGTAGATCGTCGCACAGGTGAGCAGGAAGCCCATGCTCGTCTGCAGCGTGAGCGCCGTGCCCACGTGATCCGGGGGCGCCAACTCGCTCACCGCGGTCGAGAACTGCGCCGAGTCGGCGACAACGCTGATCCCCCACACAACGAGCAGCGGCACGAGTACCGGCAGCGGCCCGCCGAAGAAGAATCCCACGACCAGCGCGCACGTCCCCGACACGATCATCGCCACGCTCGTCACGAGGGTGCGCCCCCACCGGTCGGCGTAGCGGCCGCCCAGCCAGCACCCGATCGCCCCGCTGCCGACGACCGCGAAGGTGACGAGCGCGGCGAGCGCGGTGACGTCGGCGCCGGCCCCACGGCGCAGCCGTTCGCTCTCGGCGACGAACACCGCCATCCAGGTCCACATGGCGTACAGCTCCCACATGTGCCCCAGGTACCCGAGGTTGGCGAGGAGGACGGCGCGGTCGCGCAGGATGCGCGGCGCGGCGGACCAGGAAAAGGAGGGTGAGGGCGCGGCGAACGGACCGTCGTGCGGTACGGCCAGGACCAGCAGGCCACCCGCGAGGGCGCTGACCGCGGCGACGCCGAGCACCAAGCGCCACGCCTCGGGTGGAGCCGCCCAGCGCACGAGGTGCGGCACTGCCGAGCCGAGGGTGAGCGCCCCGACGAGAATCCCGATCGCCCATCCGCGTCCTTCTCGGAACCACCCCGCGGCGATCTTCATGCCCGGCGGATACACCCCGGCGAGCGCAGCGCCGGTCAGGATGCGGCACGCGATCCCGACGGCGGGACCGGGCGCCAGCGTGACGCCGACCGTCGCCGCGGCGGCCAGCGCCGCCGAGCCCACGACCAAGTGGCGCGCCGACCACCGGTCCGCGAGGGTGAGTACGGCACTGATGAGTGCGCCCGCGACGAATCCCAGCTGCACGGAGATCGTGAGCCATGCGGTGCCGGCGGGAGTGAGCTGCCAGACGCGTGTCAGTGTCGGTGCGACCGCCGACGCGCTGAACCACGGGGCCATCGCCAGGAGCTCGGCGGTGGCGAGGATGGCGAGGACCCGGCGCGGGGTCACAGCCCCGTGGGATGATCCAGAAACGCCCAGGGGAGACCGAACTGCGCCGCGACGTGGGCCCCGAGCGCTTTGACGCCCACCGTCTCGGTGGCGTAGTGGCCGGCGTAGAAGACGTTGATGCCCAGCTCCTCCGCGTCGAAGAAAGTCCAATGCGGCCCTTCGCCGGTGATGAAGGTGTCGAGCCCGGCGGCCGCAGCTTGAGGAATCAGCGAGCCCCCTGCCCCGGTGACGATCCCGACACGGCGCACCCGCGCCGCACCGAAGGGGAGCAGGCGCGGCACGGCGCCGAGTGCCGCCGCGAGCGCGCGGCCGAGATCGTCGCGCGACACATCCATCTCACCCCACACGCCGATCGGCGCACCGTGATACGAGCCGAACTCACCGCGCACCGCGAGCCCGAGCAGGCGCGCCAGACCGGCATTGTTGCCGACGTCGGCGTGACGGTCCAGGGGGAGATGGGCGGCGTAGAGCGCGATGTTCCGCGAGATCAAGTCTGCCACCCGACGGTAGGCGGGGCCGACCAACGGCCGCATCCCGCCCCAGAAGAGGCCGTGGTGGACGAGCAGGCAGTCCGCCCCCTGCTCCGCCGCCATCCGGATCGTCGCCTCGCAGAGATCCACCGCCGCCGCGACCCGGCTGACTTCACCGGCGTTCGCTACCTGGAGCCCGTTCAGCGCCTCGGGCGGATCGGCGACTTCCTCGCGCACGTGGAGGTAGTCGTCCAGGTACCTCACGAGCGCGTCTAGGCGCATTGGGACACCGTGGCGACAGTATCAAGCCACCGCACGATCTTCCACACTGGCTTGGCTTGTAAACGATTCGTGGTCAAGGAAATAGAGAATCCACACGCATGAAGCGATGCCGTGTGGATATCTCTACCAACACTAGAACGTCGTCGGCGCGGGCTGTCGGGCTGCGGGCCGCTGCCCGCGCTGGGGCGGGTGTCCGGCATCCTCGCCCATGCGCAGGACGCCGTTGATCTCCCCTCCCTCTTGGACAAACAACCGCTTCGTCGATACGTCGCCGTGGACGACGCTCGTCGCCTGCAGCTCGACCCGCTCCTCGGCGTAGATCCCGCCACGGACTTCCCCACCGACGATCGCCTCGCGGCTCACGACGTCGCCCTCCACTTGCCCGCCCTTGGCGACGAGCACCTGCTTGGCGGCGTGGACCGTGCCGACGACAATGCCTTCGATCTTGACGACGCCGTCGGCCGAAATGTCGCCGACGACCCGCATGCCGGCGCCGATGATCGACAGTCCCGTGACCGCGCCTCCCCCGGCCGCGCCCTTCTCATGGAGCAACGCCATTCAGCTGCCCTCCTTCACGAGCGTGAGCGGATCGAGCGACTTCCCGTCGCGCCGGATCTCGAAATGCAGATGGGGCGCCGTCGACCGCCCCGAGCTGCCCGACAGGGCGATTACTTCCCCCGCCTGAACGTCGTCGCCTTCCACCACGACCAGGCGCGACGCGTGTCCATACATCGTCTCATACCCCGACGGATGGCGCAAGAGGACGAACATTCCGTAATCGGGATCGTACCCTACCGCCGCCACTGTCCCCCCACCTGAAGCGCGCACCGGAGTCCCCGCCGGCACGGCGATGTCGATCCCGGGGTGGGACTCGGCTACGTCGCCGGGACGCACTTGGCCCCGCGTGACGAAGCCGGGGACGTCGAGCGGCCAGTGGGACGGCGCCGAAGCGCCGATCTCGTAGAGCGACGACGCCGCGGGTGGCGTGGCGCGAATCGTGACTGCCCGCATCCCGGCCGCCGGGGTCGCGCTGGTCGTGCCGCCGCGGGGCGTCGGCGGCGCCTTGGCGCCCAGGATCTGGCGCAGCTCCTGGTAGTTGGCCTCCGCATGGTTCAGCGCGACGGCAAGCTGCTGGACCCGGCTGTTCTCGACGCGCAGGCGCGCGACTTCGCGCTCCAACCCCGGCACCCGCGCGGCATTGCGCGTGAGCGGGCCCGCGAACGCGAAGAAGAGCACCACGAGGATCGCAACGGTGATCGCGGCCCCCTTCCCTGCTTGGACGACCCGAAGCGGGAGCCGGTACTGCCGCGAATTCAGATCGTCGTCGGCGTGGACGACGATCGTCACGTGCCGCTGGCTCATCCGTCGAACGGCGCTCCCAGGATCAGCTCGAGTACCCGCGCGAGATCGTCGTTCGAGTAGAACGCCACATGGATTTGCCCTTTGCCCTTCGCCCGCAGCGTGACGCGCACATCGGTGCCGAGCCGGCGGCGCAACGCGTCTTCGACCTGCCGCACCTCGGGCGCGGGACCCATGCCGCGCTTCATCCGCGGCCGGCGTTCCGGCGCGCGACCGCCGCGCACCCGGTCTTCCACCTCGCGCACCGAGAGTCCTTGCGCCACGGCTTCGCGCGCGAGCGTCGTCACGACGCGCGGATCCTCGAGCGCGAGCAGTGCCCGCGCGTGGCCCACCGACAGTTGTCCCTCATGCAGCATCTGCAGCACCGCGATGGGCAGCTTCAGCAGGCGCAGCGCATTGGCGACGGTCGAACGGTCGCGCCCGACGGCATCCGCCACGTCCTGCTGCGCGAGGCTGAACTCGGCGATCAGGCGCTCGTAGCCACGCGCTTCGTCCACCGGTGAAAGATCGTCGCGCTGGAGATTTTCGATGAGGGCCAGCGTCAGCAGCGTGCGATCATCGGCATCGCGCTGCACGGCGGGAATGCGCTCCCAGCCGAGCTGCTGGCAGGCGCGCAGCCGGCGCTCGCCGGCGATCAGCTCGTAGCCTCCGTTGGCACGGCGAACGACGATGGGTTGCAGCAACCCCACCTGCTTGATCGAGGACACCAGCTCCTCGAGGGCGGCGGGATCCACGTCCTGACGCGGCTGGAAGGGATTGGGGCGGATCTCCTGAATCGGCAGCTCGACGAGACTCCCCTCACGCTCCGCTTCCTCACGGCTAGGCCCGAGGAGGGCCTCGAGCCCTCGGCCGAGGCGACGACGTCCTGCAGCGGTCTCCGTCATGCGGGCACCTCCGGCAGCGGTTCAGCAGCGGGCAGGGCGGGGGAGGAGGCGCGCTCGACCCGGCGGATCAGCTCTTGCGCCACCGCCAGGTAGCTCTTCGCTCCCACCGATTGCACGTCGTACAGCACGATCGGTTTCCCGAAACTCGGCGCTTCGGCGAGCCGGACGTTCCGCGGAATCGTCACGGCGAACATCCGGGCCCCGAAGTATTCCTTGGCCTCTTCGGCCACCTGCTTGCAGAGGTTCAGCCGCGCGTCGTACATCGTGAGCAGCACGCCTTCGATCGCGAGCGCCGGATTGAAGTTGCGCTGTACCAGCTTGACGGTGTTGAGGAGCTGCGAGAGACCTTCCAACGCGTAGTACTCGCACTGAATCGGGATGATGACGCTGTCGGCGGCAGTCAGCATGTTGAGCGTGAGGAGGCCGAGTGACGGCGGACAGTCGATGATGATGTACTGGTACTCGTCGCGCATGTCGCGCAAGGCGCGCCGCATCATCGTCTCGCGCGACGACTGGGTGACGAGCTCGACCTCGGCGCCGACCAGGTCCTGGGTCGCGGGCACGACGTCGAGATAGGGGAAGTGGACGTGCGGGAAGCGGGCATCGCTGAGCGCGCGCCCATCGAGCAGCGCATCGTAGAGCGAATGGCGGATGCGGTCGCGCTCGATCCCCACGCCGCTCGTCGAGTTGCCCTGGGGATCGGCGTCGATGAGCAGGGTCTTCCGCTCCGCCGTCGCGAGCGAGGCGGCGAGGTTGACGGCGGTCGTCGTTTTTCCGACGCCGCCCTTCTGATTGGCGATGGCGATGACGCGTGACATGTTGTAAGTTATTTAACCACAAGTAGTTATGTAATTACTGGAAACGCGAGCGTCCAATATACCGCCGTTTCACGTGAAACGAAAGAGCGAAGTTTCACGTGAAACAGCAACTTACGCCACTCGCCGGCGCCAGCGCGCCACCTCCAGCACCAGGTTGTGCAGGTCACTCGGCGCGACTCCCGGCACCCGCGCTGCCTGGGCGAGCGAGGTCGGTCGGATCTGGTCCAGCTTCTGCCGCGCCTCGGTCGCGAGGCTGCGCAGCTCGAGGTAGGGCAGGTCCTCGGGGAGCGCGAAGGACGCCAGCTCCGCCAGCCGCGCCGCCGCTTCCCGCTCGCGCACTAGATACCCGTCGTACTTGATCTCGATCTCCGCTGCCAGCACGGCGTCCACCGCCAACCCCGCGCCTACCCCCGCCGCCTCGAGCAACGCGCCGAGTGATACCCCTGGCCGCTTCGCCACGACCGCGACCCGCTCGCCGCTGGCGAGCGATGTCCCGCTCGCCGCCAGCGGACCTGTTGCCCGCGCCGGCGTGATCGACGTCTCACGCGCGAGGGTCAAAATCGACTCTTCCGCCGCGAGCCGCCGCTCCGCTGCGCGCAGTTCGTCCGCAGTCAGGAGCCCCAGTCGCTCGGCGAGGGGCAGCAGCCGACGCAGGGCATTGTCCTGGCGGAGCAACAGACGAAACTCCGAGCGCGACGTGAACAGGCGGTAGGGCTCGTCCACACCCCGGGTGATCAGGTCGTCCACGAGCACGCCGATGTACGCATCGTCACGACCCAACACCACCGGCTCTTGCCCGCGGATCCGCCGAACGGCGTTGAGTCCCGCCACTACGCCCTGACCCGCCGCCTCCTCGTACCCGGTCGTGCCGTTGATCTGGCCGGCGAAAAACAGGTGCTCGACCGCCTTCACCTCGAGCCAAGGAGTCAGTTGAGTCGGTGGGTAATAGTCATACTCGATCGCGTAGCCGGGCCGCGTCATCTGCACCCGCTCGAGACCCGGGACGGCGCGCAGGAACTCGAGCTGCACGAGGACGGGCAGGGAGGTGGACAGCCCGTTCACGTACAACTCGGTCGTGTCGAGCCCCTCGGGCTCGAGGAACACCTGGTGGCGGCGGGCGTCGGGGAACTTCACGATCTTGTCCTCGACCGAGGGGCAGTAACGCGGGCCCCGCCCGCTGATCGCTCCCCCGTACAGTGCCGACTCCTTGAGGTGGCGCTGGATGATCTCCTTGACCTCCTCGCCCGCCCACGTAATCCAGCACGGCACTTGGCGCGGCCGCTCCGCCCGCTGATGGAAGGAGAAGCGAGAGTCGTCGGGATCGCCGTCCTGCCGTGCGACCCTGGTCCAATCCACGGTCCGCCCGTCCACCCGCGGGGGAGTTCCGGTCTTGAAGCGTGATACTGTAAGTCCAATGTTGGCAATGACTTGCGCTAACTCGATTGATGGCTGATCGCCCGCTCGCCCGGCAGGAATCTGGGTGCCCAACCCGACGTGGATTCGCCCACGCAGAAAGGTGCCCGCGGTGATGATGACGGCGCGCGCGCGGAACTGCCGCCCGTCGGCGGTCTCGACGCCGGCGATCCGGGGGCAGCCCGGGCTATCGAACAGCAGATTTGTGACCATCCCTTGGGTCAGCTCGAGGGTGGGGAACGCCTCGAGCAACTGGCGGACCGCCCGCCGATAGAGCGTGCGATCACACTGCGCGCGCGGCGCCCAGACCGCGGGTCCCTTGGAGCGATTGAGCATCCGGAACTGGATCGTGGCGCGGTCCGCAGCGCGACCCATGAGGCCGCCGAGGGCGTCCACTTCACGCACGAGCGTGCCCTTGGCGATCCCGCCGATGGCGGGATTGCAGGACATCTGGCCGATCGTGTCGAGGCTCGACGTAAGGAGGAGCGTGTGGGCACCGAGGCGGGCGGCCATGGCACAGGCTTCCGTGCCGGCGTGGCCGCCGCCTACCACGATCACATCATAGTCGACAGACATGAGTAAGGAAGTTACTAGGTGAGACGGACAGACGGGTAGACGGCGAGCGGCTCGTAGGCGCTAGGTGGCGGGGGTTCTCGCCGCCGCGTCCCCGATCTTTCGAAGGAGTCCGTACAGCGTCTTGCTCGTCTCCGTGGCCAGGGCCTCCAAGCGACCGAACTCGGCTGGCTGCAGGTAATCGAGATCGCGGGCGATTTCCAGAATGGTTTCCACCTCCGCAAGCGAGCCCCGGGCGGTGTCGAGATAGCGCCGATACTCGCGGGTGCCGCGCTTGGCACTTCCCTCCGCGATGTTCAGTGGAACGCTGTACGCCGCTCGCCGGAGCTGGTTGGCTAGCGCATCCTGCTCATAGTCCGGGAATCGGCGCGCGGCCTTGACGCACTCCACCGCGAGCCGCTCCGCATGTTGCCAGGCCTTGAGATTCCGGTAGGGAGGCATGAAGGGGAGAATAGCGTTTGGGGCGGGCGCGCGGGTACCAAAAAGAACGCGGGTGGCGCTGTTCCTACGCACCACCCGCTAGCAGCCGCTACCCGTCTCAGCGTCTACCCGTCTGAGCTAGGCAGTTCTTACCCAGCGAACCAGCTCTTTCATCGTGGGCCGTTTGCCGGTCATCAGTATCCCCACTCGATAGATCCTCGCCGCGACCCACGTCACGCCGAGGATCGATATGAACAGAATGCCCAGCGACAGCGCTATCTCGTGGAACGGCAGGTTGCCGGCGGCCCAGCGGACCGGCATCGCGATCGGGGAAGTGAACGGAATGAGCGACAGCGTCACCGAAAGCGTGGACCCCGGGTCATTGAGCATGGCGAACATGCTGATGAATGAGGCGACAAGCAGCATCGTGACGGGCTGTTGCGCCTGGCGGGCCTCCTGTTCGGTGGAAGACATGGCGCCCACGGCCGCGAACATGGACGAGTAGAGCAGGAACCCGCCCAGGAAGTAGGCGACGAACACCGCTGCTGTGGCTGCGGTGACATGGGGTAATTGGAACACCTGGCTCGCTTCGCCCAGGCCTCGCTCGCCGAGTATATGCCGGCGCTGGGAGATCAGAAGCCGCGTCGAAATGCCCCAGATCAGGAACTGGAAGATCGACACCGCGCCCACACCGATCACCTTGCCGAGCATCAGCTGGAACGGTCGCAGCGAAGAGACCAGTACCTCCACGATCTTCGTGGTTTTCTCCTCCAGAACCGAGCTCATCACGTTGATCCCATAGATCAGGATCGACATGTAGAGGATGATGCCCATGAAGTAGGCGAGCGAGAAGGATTGAGCCGCGCTCT
>JBGPOM010000014.1:0-13392 GCA_041488075.1 Gemmatimonadota bacterium | reverse complement strand
GACCGGCCCGACCGGCCCGACCGGCCCGATCGCCCGAACCAGCCGGATCGCCCCGACCGTTCCGGGCGGCCCGAGCGGCCGCAGATCCTGGCGCCCCGCGAGCAGCCGAAGCAGGCTGAACCGCGACGCGACCCGCCCCGGCAGGTCGAGCCGCGCCGCGAGCCGCCGAGCCAACCGCGCGCCGAGCCCCGGCGAGCCGAGCCTCGAAGCGAGCCGCGGAGCCAACCGCGCGCCGAACCGCGGCGGGACGCCCCGAAGCCCCGCAGCGAGCCTGAGGTTCGGCGGCGCAAGCCCTGACCGTTCAGCCTGAAACTGGCGACGCGCCCGATCGTAGTCACACGCGGTCGGGCGCGCTAGCTTTTCCATCCCCTTCATTCTCCCCGAGGATCGATCCGTGTGTCATGCACCTCGCGTGCTTAGTCTCCTGCTGCTCCCCGGAATGCTGGCCGCTCAGTCGCCGGAGTCCGTGCAGCGAGCGGTGCAGTCCATCACCCCGGATGACATCCGGCGTCGCATCGGAATCATCGCGGACGACTCGATGCGCGGCCGCGACACGCCGAGCCCTGAGCTTGAGGAGGTGGCGGCCTATATCGCGTCGGAGTTCCGCCGGATCGGTCTGAAGCCGGGGGGCGACAACGGCACGTTCCTGCAACGCTACGCACTCGATCGCGTGCAGTTCGTGCTCGACAGCTCGGTCGCGTTCGTGCACGGCGGTGGGGACGTGACGCTCGCTTACGGCCGGGACTTCGTGTTCGGCGACAACGCGTTCGAGAGCGGCGACTACGCCGGCGAGCTGGTGCTTCTCACGGGCGCCATGAGTGCGCCGATGCAGCTGGACACGGCAGCGCTCGCCGGCAAGATGGTTGTGGTCACCGCGCGGGTGCGGAATCGCGCCGAGCGCCAACGCCTGTTCAGCTGGCGGCCGGCCGGCGTGATCGTCCTCACGTCCGCCCCCGATTCGCTGTGGACAGCGGTGGTCGAACGGAGCAGCCGGCCCTTGCTGCGGGACCCGAGCCGGCGGCTCGGCCCGCCCATCGTGCTCACGGTTCGCACCGCCTCACTCGCGCCGGTCCTCACGCGACTGGGCGCCGACTCAGTCGCCGTGCAACAGGCGGCGCAAGCGGGGACCCCGCTCGAGGCGCGCGCGCTCGGGGGGGCCCAGCTACACGTGCACGGCCGGATCCGCGCCGTCGAGCGCAACTCGGCGCCCAATGTGGTCGGCATCCTCGAGGGAAGCGACCCGCGGCTGAAGCACGAGTACGTGGTCCTGAGCGCGCACATGGACCACGTCGGCGTGGGGCGGGCGGTGAACGGCGACAGCATCTACAACGGCGCCGACGACGACGCGTCGGGAACGGTCGCCGTGGTGGAGGCCGCCGAGGCTTTCGCGCAGCTCGAGCCCCGGCCCAAACGATCGATCATCTTCGTGACCGTGAGCGGCGAGGAGAAGGGGCTGTGGGGCAGCGCCTACTTCGCCGACCATCCGCCGGTGCCGATCGGGGACATCGTGGCGGACCTGAACAGCGACATGGTGGGCCGCAACTGGAAGGACACGATCGCCGTGATCGGCAAGGAGCACTCCGACCTGGGCGCGACGCTGAACCGCGTGGGCCTGGCGCATCCCGAGCTGAACATGCAGCCGATCGACGACATCTGGCCGCAAGAGAACTTCTATTTCCGGTCCGACCACTACAACTTCGCGCGCAAGGGCGTGCCCATCCTGTTCTTCTTCAACGGCACGCATCCCGACTACCATCGGCCGAGCGATTCGGTCGACAAGATCGACGCCGAGAAGGAGTCACGGATCGTGAAACTGGTGTTCTATCTCGGCCTCGATGTGGCGAACGCCGCCGACCGTCCGAAATGGAACCCGGATAGCTACAAGCAGATCGTGACGGGGGCGCACTGACCAGGCGGGGCCGGGGGGCACCCCCACGCGTCACCGCTCGAGCACCAGGACCACAACCGACCCAGGGATGATCGACGGCCGGGGACGCGGGCGCTCTGGCGTGGGTGCCGGCGCCGGGCCGTACTCCGCGGCCACCGTGTAGATCCGGTGCGTGCGCTCGTCCAGCGCCACCGTCCGCGCCCCGCGCTGCGTCACGACGTTGGCGACGACGCGGAAACTGTCGGGCGACTCCTCGTGCACCACGGTCAGCGTCCCCTCGCCGTTCGAACCGAACGCCAAGCCGCTCGCCGGATCGAACGCCGCCCCGTCGACCCCGCCACCGATGGGAAGCGTGGTCAGGACGCGACCCCGATCGGGGTCGAGGACCGCCATCAGTCGGTTGCTGCACACGGCGAAGAGCCGGTGGTGCCGGCGGTCCATCGCCAGCCCCGATGGCTCCTCGCAGGGAGCGAGGGGCCAGCGGGCCTGCACCGTTAGCGTCCGCGTGTCGAACGCCACGATTTCGCTCTTGTCCTCGATGTTGACGTAGATGCGTCCGGCGCCGTCCAGCACCGCGAACTCCGGCTTCCCGCCGAGCGCGATCGTCCCCACGACGACGCCGGAGCGCGCGTCGATGGCCGTGGCATTGTCACTGCCGCCGTTGAACGTGAACACGCGGCCGGACGCCGGATCGTAGGCGATGGCGTCTGGATTCCGGCCGGTGACGGCGATGGTTGACAGCGTCGCCAGGGTTTGCAGGTCGAAGACCGTGACCGTGGAATCGCGGCCGTTGCTGGTGAAGCCGCGGCCCAAGTCGCGTGCAAGGGCGATGCCGTGCACGCCCAGCGTGTTCGGAATGTCCCCGACGACGGAGTCGCGGTCGAGATCGATGACCGCCACGTGCGTACTGCGGGACACGTACAGCCGCCGGCCGGCCGTGTCCACCGTCAGGTAGTCCCAGCCGCCCTCGCCGACCAGTGGAATGCGGCCGACCACGTGGTAGGTCGCGTCCTGCGTTGGCGCCGCCGGCGCCCCCAGGGTGACCAGCGCGAAAAGCACGAGCCCAGTGATGCCGTCGGAACGTCTCACGGTGCCTCCCGGTAGTGCCGCTCAAGTTGCACGTTCGCAGCTCCGGCCGCTATGCTTCGCGCGTGCGCGTGCTGATCGTGGAGGACGATCCCGAGCTCGCCGGCCTGCTGCGTGACGGATTACGCGAGCACCGGATCGACCCCACGCTCGCGATGAGCTTCGCGGACGGGCGCGAGCGAGCGGCCGCCGGGGACTACGACGTCCTGGTGCTGGACGTACGCCTCCCCGGCGGAAGCGGCTTCGATCTGTGCCGCGAGCTGCGCCGCAACCGCGTGACCACCCCCGTGCTGATGCTGACCGCGCTCGATGCCGTGGACGACCGGGTTCGCGGACTCGAGGTGGGCGCCGACGACTACCTCACCAAGCCGTTCGCCTTCAAGGAGCTCGTGGCACGGCTGAAGGCGCTGGCGCGGCGGCGGCCGCTCTCGCTCGCCCCCGCCGTGCATCGCGTCGCGGACCTCGAGGTCGATCTCGCCGCACGCGAGGTGCGGCGGGGAGGCCGGCCGATCCGGTTGACGGCGAAGGAATTCGCGCTGCTCGAGCTGTTCGTGCGGCACCAGGGGCAGGTCGTCGATCGCACGACGATCACAGCGCACGTCTGGGACCACAATCACGATCCCTTCGCCAACGTCCTCGAGGTGCTGGTGCGACGCCTGCGCGGCAAGATCGACGACGGCTTCGCTCCGAAGCTGATCACGACGCTGCGCGGCGCGGGGTATCGGTTCGGCCCGTGAGCGCCGCGACGCCGTGGCTTGCCCGACTCCGGTTCCGCCTCACGCTGTGGTACACGGGGACGTTCACCCTCATCCTGCTCCTCCTAGGCGGCGGGCTCCTCGTGGCGATCCGGCACCACATCTCCCGCCGGCTCGACGACTCGCTGCGTGCGGCGACGGCGGCGGTAACCAAGGCCACGCGGACGCTCGAGGTGGAGCGCGCCGCCGGCGGGGCCGCCGACGCCGTGGAGGAGCTGCACATCCCCGACCGCGCTCTCTATCTGCTCGACGCGGACGGACGCCCGATCACACCGCCCGCCGCGGACGCTTGGATCCAGGCCGCCGCCCGGGAGGCAGTGCGCACCGGACAGGTAGACCTCGATCGCACCACCGCGGGCGACCACCCGGTGCGGCTCCATGCCGAGCGCTTCGCGGGCGGCACGGGGACCGTATACGTCGCCGTGGCAGTCGCTGACCGGCTGGAGCTGGAGGACCAATACGCCTCACTGATCGGGACGTTCGCGGCGGCCGCTTTCGCGGCGCTCCTGCTCGTGGCGGGGGGCGGGTACGTCCTGGTGCGCCAATCCACGGCCCCGGTCGAGCGCTCGATGCAGCAAATGCGCCGCTTCATGGCCGACGCGGCCCACGAGCTCCGCACGCCCGTCACGGTGCTTCGTGCCCGCGCCGAGGTCGCGCTGGGACAGGATCGGGATCCCGGACGCGACGCAGCGGCGCTCAAGGCGATGGAACAGGAGGCAGACCGGGTGGGTGCGATCGTGGGCGACCTGCTGACGCTGGCCCGCGCGGACGCCGGCGAGCGGCCGGTCGCACGCGAGGCGCTCTACCTCGACGATCTCGCCGCGAATGCCGTGGAGGCGGTGCGGGCCCTCGCTGAACGGAAGCGGGTCGCGCTCGAGGTCGGGGAGTTCGAGGAGGCGGGGATCGTGGGCGATCCCGCGCTCGTGCGGCGGCTCCTGCTGATCGTGCTCGACAACGCCATCAAGTACACCCCGGCGGGCGGCCGCGTCCGTCTCGACGTCACCGGGCGAGATGGGCGGCGGTCGGTCGTCGTATCCGATACCGGGATCGGGATTCCGGCGGACCAGCTGCCTCATGTTTTCGAGCGGTTCTACCGTGGCGAGCCGGCCCGGCGGGAGGCGGAGGGGGCGGGGCTCGGCCTCGCCATCGCCCGATGGATCACGGAGTTGCACGGCGCCGCCATTGCCGTCGCGCCGACGGAGGGGACGCAGGGCACGCGCGTGACCCTCACCTTCCCCGCCCCCGTGTAAGCCCGGCGTAAGGTTCGCGGATTAGGTTGCGCGGACCATGCATCTCACTGTCGCCCCGGCGGTCGCGCTGGCGGTGTTGTCGCTCCCGGCCCCAGCCCGCCTGACCGCCCAGCAGCCGGTGTCGCGCCCCCAGGCGGTCGCGGCGGCGCTCGCGCGCGGCGCGCGGGCCGCGCTGGGCCGCGCCGACACGACCGCCGCGCGCGGCCTGGTGCGCACCGCCCGGGCGTTTCCGAATCCCGCGCTCGCCGCGACCTACACGAAGGACGTCCCCCAGTATCATGCCGTCCTCGATCTCCCCCTCGACCTCCCGTGGCTGCGCGGCGCCCGGATCGGCGCCGCCGAGTCGGCGCGGGACGCGGCGCGGTACGGGTTCGCGTTCGAGCGCGCCGCGATCCGCTTCGACGTCGAGACGACCTACACCAACGCGCTGGCCGCGGCGTTACGCGGGCGCCTGTCGCGCCGCACGGCGCTCGACGCCGACAGCCTCCTCAGGATTGCCGAGCTGCGGCGTGACGTCGGCGACGTGAGCGAGCTCGACGTGCGGCTCGCGGCCGTCAACGCCGGTCAGCTCGAGAACGTCGCCGTGGACGACTCCCTCGCCGCACTCGGCACCCTGCTCTCGCTCCAACTGGAGATGGGACTCGCCGGCGACGAACCGGTAATCGCGCTGGTCGATTCGCTGGTGCCGCCCACCTCCCCCGACAGCGAGGCGCCGGACGGCCGCGCACTGCTCCCCGTCACGGCGGCCGAGGCATCGCTGCGCTCGGCGGAACGGTCGCTCGCATTCACACGCCGCAGCCGGTTCGCCCCCACCTTCGAGGTCGGCTTCGACACCCGTGACCCAGGGAGCCCGACGCCCAATCAGCTGCTGCCGATCATCGGCTTCTCGTTGCCGCTGCCCCTGTTCAATTGGAGCGGCGGCGAAGTCATGCGGGCCGTCGCGGAGCGGGACCGGGCGCGCGCGCAGCTCGACCGCACGCGCCGCGAGACCACCGCCGAGCTGGCGCAGGCCCGGCGGGACTTGGCGGCGGCGCGCGCCCGGCTGCGACGGGCCACGGGCCTCGTCGAGAGTGCCAATCGCATCGCGGCCATGTCGCTCCACGCCTACAGCGAGGGGGCGGTGGCGCTGGCGAGCGTGCTCGAGGCGCAACGCAACGCGCGCGAGATCCTGGCGCGCTACATCAACGACCTCGCGGCGGCGGATGCGGCGGCTCGAGCCTTGAGATTGCTCACCGCCGGCCCCGACGAGCCATGACCCGCCTCGCGTGGCTCGGCATCGCGCTCGCCGGACTCGCCGCCTCGTGCGGGGGGGGGGGGGGCGGAGCGGGCCGGGATGACCAACAGGCGTCCGGGAGAGAGCCTGGCGTGGTCGATGTGGGAACGAGCGTCGCCACGGTGCAGCCATTCCCGCACGTCGTGAGCGCGATCGGGACGGTGAGCCCGCGGCCGGAGCGCTACGCGGCGCTCGCCGCCCCCGGGCCCACGCGGGTGGCGCGGATCTTCGTGGTCGCGGGCCAACGCGTCGCCAAGGGGGACGCACTGGTCGAGTTCGAGCGCGCGCCCTTCGACGCCGCCGCCCAGAGCGCGGCCGCCGCGCTCGCGAACGCGGAGCGCGCGTACGCCCGCGCGGTGCGGCTCGTCGCGGCGGGCATCCTCGCGCAGAAGGACAGCGGCCAGGCGGCGGCCGACCTCGCCGCGGCGCAGGCTGCCGCCGTTACCGCGCGGCGCGCGCAAGAGCTCGCGACGCTGCGCGCGCCCCTCAGCGGCGTCGTCACCGGCATGAGCGCCGTGATGGGCGCTTCCGTCGATGCGAACCAGCCGCTCGTCGAGGTCGCCGACCCGGCGGCGCTCGACATCGTGTTCAACGTGTCGCCGGAGGAGGCGGGGCGGATCCGCACCGGGGACACGGTGACCGCAAACAGCGGGGAAGGCGCGCGCGGCGAGCCGCTGGGGCCGGGCGTGGTAACAAGTATCGCGGCCGCCGTGGACTCGGTGTCGCGCGCGGTCGCCGTGCGCGCCCGGCTGGTCCGGCCTACGCGCACGCTGCGGATCGGCGAATCGGTGTTCGGGCGCATCGTCACGGGCGTGAATCCCCGGGCCGTGACGGTGCCGGTCCAGGCCCTGGTTCCGGAGGGAGATGGCTTCCGGGTTTTTGTCGTGGATTCGGCGGGCGTCGTACACGCTCGGGCCGTCACGGTCGGCGGGCGCAGCGAATCGCTCGTCGAGATCCTCACCGGCGTCGCAGCAGGCGAGACGGTGGTCACCAGCGGGGCCTACGGCGTGGAGGACGGCGTGAAAATCGGCGGGGGCGGCGCGCGCCGATGAGCCTGTTCGACGTGCTGAGCCGGCAGCAGCGATTGGTGTATCTCCTGGTCGCCCTGCTGAGCGCCGCCGGCGTCTGGGCCGCGCTGCGACTACCGTCGGCCATCTACCCGGAGCTGCGCTTCGCGCGGATCACGATCGTTGCCCAGGGCTCGACCCTCGGCGCGCGGCAGGTGGTCTTCAGCCTCACGCGGCCGCTCGAGGAGGCCGTGAGCATCGTGCCCGGGGTCACGCGGGTGCGGTCGCACACGATCCGCGGCGCGAGCGAGATCTCGGTTACGTTCGCGCCCGGGACCGACATGGATCGGGCGCTGCAGCTCGTCCGCGCGCGGGTGAACCAGGCCCAAGCATCGCTGCCGCCCGGCTTGGATCTCGAAGTGGAGCAGCTCACCCCTTCCCTCTTTCCCATCCTGTCGTACAACGTCGAGGGCGGCGAGCCGGCAACCCTGTACGACCTCGCGCGCTACGAGATCAAGCCGCTGATCTCGCGCGTTCCCGGCGTCGGTCGCGTGGACGTGCAGGGCTCCGACGTGCGCGAGTTGGAGGTGATCGCGGACCCCGCGCGCCTCGCGGCGCAGGGCATGACGTACGTCGATCTGGCCGACGCGATCCGGCGCGCCATCACCGTGCAGGCGGTGGGCCGGGTGGCGCAGGATTACCGGCAGTACTTGATCGTCACCGATCAGGAAGCCCACGCGCCCGAGGACATCGGCGCCGTGGTCGTGCGCGGCGGCCTCCGGGTGCGGGACCTCGCGACCGTCCAGCTCGGGACCGAGGATCACGTCCGCATCATCGCGGGAGACGGCAAGCCCGCGGCGCTGCTCAACATCACGCGGCAGGTGGGGGGCAATACGCTCGCCCTGGCGGACAGCGTGGCGCGGATCGTCGCGGCGATCGCCCCGACGTTGCCGCCCGGCGTGCACCTGAAGCCCGTGTACGACCAGGCCGAGCTGGTTCGCGAAGCGGTGCGCTCGGTGCGGGATGCGATGCTCATCGGCGCGACGCTCGCGGTGGTCGTGCTGCTGGTGTTCCTGCGCCACGGACGCATCACGGCGATCAGCGCCGCCTCCATCCCGCTGACGCTCGCCATCACCGTATTCGTCATGCGTTTACTCGGGCAAACGTTCAATCTGATGACGCTGGGCGCGATGGCGATCGCGATCGGCCTCGTCATCGACGACGCCGTCGTGATCACCGAGAACATCACGCGCCACCTGCGCCTCACGCCGGACCGTTTGCTGGCTATCCGCGCCGCGGTCCAGGAGCTGATTTGGCCCGTGACGACCTCGACGCTGACGACAGTCGTGGTGTTCCTCCCGCTCGGTTTGCTGCAGGGGGTCGTGGGACAGTTCTTCGCGGCGCTCGCCACCACGCTCACGGTGGCCGTGCTGGTGTCCCTCGTCCTGGCCCTGACGATCATCCCGTTGCTCGCCGAGCAGTACGTGACCGTGCACGAGGTCGAAGCGACGGGCAGCGGTCCGCTGGCTCGCGCGCAGGCAGCGCTCGACGCGCTGGGGTCGCGCTACGAGCGCTCCCTCGCCGCCGTCCTGAGCCACTCCCGGCGCATCGGCGTGGCAGTCGTGCTGCTGGTCGCTCTGGGAATCGTGCTGCTTCGCCTCGTGGGCACGGGCTTTCTCCCCGAGATGGACGAAGGCGCCTTTGTCCTCGATTACTTCACGCCGGGCGGGACGGCGTTGGCGGAGACCGATCGGGAGGTCGGGATCGCGGAGCGCATTCTCGCGGCGACGCCCGAGATCGAAGCGACGTCCCGCCGCACGGGCGCCGAGCTCGGGTTGTTCGCCACGTCGCAGAACACCGGGGACATCGCCGCGCGCCTCGTGCCGCGGAGCCGCCGCTCGCGGAGCATTTTCGCCGTCATGGACGAGGTGCGTGGCTCGATCACCACCGCCGTGCCCAGGCTCCACATCGAGTTCGTGCAGATCCTGTCGGACGTGATCAACGATCTCGCCGGCGCGGCGAAGCCCGTCGAGATCAAGCTGTTTGGGGAGCGACTGGATACGCTCGAAGCCTACGCGCTGCGCCTCGGCCCCGAACTCGAGGGCGTCCGCGGCCTCGAGGATCTGTACAACGGGGTGAGTGAGCCGTCGCCCGAGCTGCTGATGCGGGTGAACCAGGCCGAGGCGGACCGGATCGGGCTGACGCCCGAGGACGTGGGCAGCGCGGTGAGCGCCGCCCTCCTGGGGACGGGCGCGGGGGAGATCCGCGCGCAGGACCGCCCGGTGGCGGTGCGCGTGCGAGCCCCCGACTCGGTGCGCTACGACCCGCTGCGGTTACGCGCCCTGCCCATCCTCGCGGGCGGCGGCCGGGTGACGCCGCTGGGCAGCCTGGCTGTATTCACGTCCGCCGCATCCCGCATGAGTCTCGAGCGCGAAAACCAGCAGCAGATGATCGCGATCACGGCCGATGTGAGCGGCCGCTCGCTGGGCGGTGTCATGGGAGACGTGCGGCGCGTGCTCGCGGCCCGCCCTGCTCCGTCCGGGATCCGCGTGGTGTTCGGCGGCCAGTATGAAAGCCAGCAGGAGGCGTTCCGGGCGTTGCTGCTCGTGCTGGGGCTGGCGGCGGTAAGCGTATGCGCCGTGATGGTGGTGCAGTTCGAGTCATTCGTGGAGCCGCTCGTCGTTCTGCTCGTGGCACCGGTGTCGTTCGTCGGCGCGCTCCTGCTTCTGCTCGTCACGGGCACGGCGCTGAACGTCGCGTCGTTCATGGGCCTGATCCTGCTGGTCGGGCTGATCGTCAAGAACGGCATCATTCTGCTCGACTTCACCCGGCTGCGGATGCGCGACGAAGGCGTGCCCCTCGAGGTCGCCATTCGAGAGGCGGCGCGCGTCCGGCTGCGGCCGATTCTCATGACGACACTCTGCACCCTGTTCGGCCTGCTTCCCCTGGCGCTCGGCCTCGGCGCGGGGAGCGAGTTGCAGCGACCGCTGGCGCTCGCCGTCATCGGGGGGCTGGTCCTGTCCACGCCTATCACGCTGTTCGCGGTTCCCACGCTGCTCGTCGCGATCCGCGGCGCACGCTACACCCTGCGGAGACAGCCATGACACCCCTCACCGTCGAAGAGGTCTTCATGTCCCATTCCCAACGTCCCAGACTCGTGGTGGCGCTAATGGGCCTGCTACCCGCCACTGCGTACGCGCAGACCCTCGAGACCGAGACGGCGCGGTTTCATCCCGCCCGCTCGTTCCAGATCGCGAGCGGATTCGAGCACCAGTTCTCGGCTGAAGGACGGGAGAGCGCCGTTCCCGTGGCGTTAGAATACGCGCTCACAAACACCTGGGAGCTCCTCGTGGAGCCGGTGCCCTACACGACCATCCGGCCGAAGGTTGGCCCTCACGCCACTGGCCTCGGGGACCTGGAAGTGACGGTAATCCATCTCGTGTGGTCTGAGACGGGGGGACGGCCGGCGGTCGCGCTGGCGGGCGAGGTGAAAGTCCCCACTGCGGAGAGCCGTCTGATCGGGACCGACAAGACCGACTACACCGGGTACCTGATCGCGAGCCGGCGCTTCGGCGCCCTCGACCTGCACGCCAATCTGGGCTACACGGTCGTGGGGAAGCCCGCCGGGATCAGCGTGCAGAACCTCATCGACTTCGCCCTCGGTGGCACGGTCCCGCTCGGACCGAAGGCCATCGTGTATGGCGAGATCCTGGGGAATACGAGCGCCGCGGGCGGGCTGGAGAACAGCGCCGCCCCCGAGATTGCGGGCGGAGAGCTGTCGGGCACGATCGGCTTCGGAGGGCAGGTGAGCCGGAATCTGCTCGTCAGCCTCGGCGTCAGTTACGACAACACCCAAGCCGTCCTGTTGCGGCCCGGCTTCACGCTACGGCTCCATTAGTTGCTGTTCACCATTACACAGGAGAACCGAACCATGAAGGCCATGACTCCTCTCGCCATCCTCGCGGCGTGCTCGCTTGCGGCGCCCCTGGCAGCTCAACAACAGCAGCAACCCGCCCGGCCACCCATGGCACGCCGCGCGCGCGCGCGCATGTACAAGCGCGAAGTCCCCGACAGCCTCGTCAGCAAGGTCAAGATCAGTGAGGACTCGGCGCGTGCGATCGTGCTTCGCGAGGTACCCGGCGGGAGGGTCCAGGCGCTCGAGCTCGAATGGGAAAACGGCGCGCTGATCTACTCGTGGGACATCAAGGTTCGCGGCAAACCCGGGATCACCGAGGTCCACGTGAGCGCGATCGACGGGAAGGTGCTAGCGGCGGAACACGAGGCCCACTAGAGCGCAGCGAGCAGATCGGCGTTCGTCTTCGTACGCTTGAGCTGCTGCAACAACGCCTGCATCCCCTGGTCCGGGGGCATGCCCACGAGACTCCGCCGGAGTTTTTGCTTGGCCTCCACGGTGGCCGCATCGGCGAGCAGCTCCTCACGCCGGGTGCCGCTCGCGGCGATGTCGACGGCCGGATAGATCCGGCGGTCCGCCAGCTCGCGCGACAGCCGCAACTCGGCGTTGCCCGTCCCCTTGAACTCCTCGAAGATGATGTCGTCCATCCGGCTCTCGGTCTCGACCAGCGCGGTGGCGATCACGGTGAGCGAGCCCCCACCATCCGCGGGCGGCACGGCGCGGGCGGCGCCGAACAGCCCCTTCGGCTTGGCCAGGGCGTTGGCATCGAGCCCGCCGGTCATGGTGCGGCCGCTGCCCCGCCCGGTGGTGTTGTGGGAGCGCGCCAGCCGCGTGAGCGAATCGAGCACGATCACAACGTCGCGACCCAGCTCCACCTGGCGCCGCGCGTGCTCGAACACCATGTCGGCGGCGGCGACGTGCCGTTCGTGCGGCAGGTCGAAGCTCGACGCGACCACCTCGCCCCGCCCCCAGTCGATCATCTCGCTGACTTCCTCGGGCCGCTCATCGACGAGCAGGATGAGCAGGATCGCCGCGGGGTGGTTCTCCACCACCGACTCGGCCAGCGCCTGCAGCATCACCGTCTTGCCCGCCTTGGGCGGCGACACGATCAGGGCCCGCTGACCGAAACCGAACGGGCAGATGAGATCCACTACGCGCTGGGTCTCGGCGGTGCGGGGGCTCGACGCGCGCGGGGTCTCGAGCGTGAGCGGGCGGCTTGGATGGACGGCCCCGAGCTTCGCGAAGTCGGGGCGGACATCGAGGTGCTCGGGCGGCAAGCCGTTGACGCTCGTCACACGGCCGTTCTCGAGGATGACCAAGTCCCCGCGACGCGCCCCCGGGAGGTTGACGGCGGCGTCGCCCTTCGCGGGCAGATAACTGTTCCCCGCGAGTCGGAGAAAGCCGCCCTTTTGGGCGGAGTCATACCAGCCGACAATTTGAGGCAGAGAAGACACCGAGAGTGCGGACGACCCAATATGCCACATTCCGGCCCTGGACTGAAGCCCGGGGAGGGACCCCGCGGGCTTATATTTGTGCCCGAATGCGCCAAGACCACATCCGCAACTTTTGCATCGTGGCCCACATCGACCACGGCAAGTCCACCCTGGCCGACCGGCTCATCGAGCTGACGGGCACGTTGGACAAGCGGCTGATGCGGGAGCAGGTGCTCGACACCATGGACCTGGAGCGCGAGCGCGGCATCACGATCAAGCTCAACGCCGTGCGGATGAGCTATCACGCCCGGAACGGGCAGCTGTACGAGCTGAACCTCATCGATACCCCGGGGCACGTGGATTTCACCTACGAGGTGTCGCGCTCGCTCGTGGCGTGCGAGGGTGCGATCCTGGTGGTGGACGCGTCTCAGGGGATCCAGGCGCAAACGCTCTCGAACCTGCTGCTCGCGATGGACGCGGGGCTCGAGATCCTCCCGGTCCTGAACAAGATCGATCTCCCCGGCGCCGAGCCCGATCGCCGGGCGCAGGAGATCCACGACCTGATCGGCGCCCGGCCCGAGGAGATCCTCCGGATTTCGGCCAAGGAAGGCACGGGCGTCCCGGAGCTGCTCGAGGCGGTCGTGCAGCGCGTGCCCCCGCCCCGCGGCGACCACGAGGCCCCGCTTCGCGCCCTCATCTTCGACTCCTACTTCGACCGCTACCGCGGCGCGATCCCCAGCATCCGGGTCGTGGACGGCGTGATCGCACCCGGGATGAAGATCGCATT
>JBGPOM010000013.1:0-13447 GCA_041488075.1 Gemmatimonadota bacterium | reverse complement strand
GCGACGCAGTGGCCCGTGCCCTACCAGGAGATGGACGCCCGGCGCCAGGCGTTCTACGGCTTCGGCGGCGGCGGCCCCTCCAGTTCCGCTGCGGGCAACTACGGGCTGTTCCCGGGAGGCGTGTACTAGCCGTGCTCCAGCGCGGCATGGCCCGTATGATGGTGGGCGGGGGGGTCGGGCTGCTGCCCGGCCTCCTCGGGGCCTGCTACCTGTACCAGCCCGTCCCCGCGGGGCTGCAGCCGCAAACCCGCGTGTCGATGGTGTTGAGCGACTACGGGCGGCTCGAGGCCTCGCGGCAGATCGGGCCGCAGGCCCTGCGGGTCGAGGGATCCATTGTCAGCTCCGATGACACCGCGTACCTGCTCGCGGTCTCCGGTGTGAAGCCGATCACCGGGTCGTGGGTGCGGTGGAGCGGGGAGCAAGTGAGCGTGCGGCGCGATTACGTCGCGCTGCTGTACGAGCGGCGGTTTTCGAAGGGGCGCACCGCCCTCTTCGGCGGCGCGGTGACGGCGTTGCTCGCGTTGGCGGTGACGACCCATCTGTTCGGGATCGGCGCGGACGAGGTGCCGATCGTGCCGCCGGGCGGCGGCGGGCAGAACCAGTGACGAGAAACCTCAAGATGAGTGAGGCTGCAATGACGCTACTCCGGTTCTCGGTATCCTGTGGACTTGCGGCGGCCGCAGTCGGCTGCGCGCGCGACGCGACATTCACCGAGCCCCTGCCGCCGCTTGCCGCGATTCACTGGGTGAACGCGGTCCCCGATACGGGCCAGCAGGACATGCGGGTGATCGACATCGTCTCGAACGCCGGGCTGTTCGACGCGAACTTCCGCGGCTCGAATATGTTCTACCAGCGGATCGAGGCGGGATCGCGGACGGTCCGGATCTTCAACAGCAGCACCGATCCGGTCATCGCGAGCCAGATGCTCCAGGAGACGACGGTCCCGGTGACGGCGAACGCGAGCTACACCTTCATCCACGCGGGCTTCGCGCGCACGGGTGGGACGCCGGCGCGCACGGTGCTGATCATCCCCGACACCCCCCCCACCCCCGCCGCCGGCCAGGTGGCGGTGCGGGCGATCAACGCGGGGGCTGGGCTCGGCAACGTCGACGTCTTCGTCGTGAAGCGCCCTGTGGTGGCGACGACGGTCGATAGTCTCCCAGACACGCGTGCGGCGGCGAACGTGGCTTTCGGCACTGCCGGGGTGTACACCACCGTCGCGGCGGATACGGCGGCGGCCGACACGATCCGCGTCGTGTTCACGACCGCCGGCACGAAGACCGTGCTGGCGGCGGTAGTCGCGCCGGCCGGCGTCGCCGGGACCACGACGGTGAACCCGATCGCCGGGTCGCGCATCGCGGGAAGCGTGCTGACTGCCGTCCTCGTCCCGCGGTCGGTGGCGAGCAGCGCGGCGCCGCAGACCGCGGCGTTTCTCGTGCCTTCGACGGTGTATCTGGTGGACCGGCGACCGCCCAACACGGCGCCCTGAAGGCGGCAGGTATGGATCGTGCGAACGCCGCCGGGGACGCTCCCCGGCGGCGGTTTGCGCGTTCAGGGCACCGGCTTCCAGCGCGCCATGACCTCGCTGCGCTGCTGGTTCGTGGTCCGGGTGATCCGCAGTAAGCCGGTGCCGTCCGCGTTGGCGACCCAGATGTCGGCGTCGCAGTCGAAGGCGAGCCGCTGGCCGTCCGGCGTCCAGGAGGGCAGCTCGCACGGCGGGTTGGACGGACTGATGCGCACGGGGTTCGAGCCGTCGGCGTTCATCACCCAGATGGCGAATCCCGTGGAGTCGCGGCTCGACATGAACGCGAGCTTCGTCCCGTCGGGCGACCAGGCGGGGGCCAGGTCGTTGGCGGGGTTGTTGGTGAGATTCACGAGGCTGCCGCCCAAAGTGTCCATCACGTAGATCTCGCCGTTCGTCCCGTCCCGATCGGTGGCGAAGGCGATCTTGGCGCCGTCGGGCGACCAGGCCGGCTGGGCGGAGTTCGTGGAATCGCTGGTGAGGCGTTTGACCCCCGTGCCGTTGGGACTCACCAGGTAGATGTCGTATCCGGCGCTGTCCCGATCGCTGACGAACGCGATGCGATCGCCGAGCGGGGACCAGGCCGGTTGCGCGTCGGCGTGGCCCGTGTCGTCGGTCAAGCGGAACAGGTTGCCGCCGGCCAGCGTGAGCACGTACACCTCGGTTTGGAGCGAATCGTCGCGGTCCGACTCGAAGGCGAGTTTGGCCCCGTCGGGCGACCAGGAGGGCCAGGAGTCGTAGGCCGTGAACAGGGTGAGGTTCACATCGCTCTGGCCGTCGGCGGAGAGCAGGAAGATGTCGTCATTGAAGGCCAGTCCCTGGCTCACGTACGCGACGGGATGGCCCGGGGCGAGGGGCGGGAGCCGCGTGGCGGGCTCCAGAGCGCAGGCGGCGGCCAGGACGAGGGCAGCGGCCAGACGAGGTGGGGGCATGACGGCTATTCTACACCGCCCTCGCCCGAGGGGCCAAGCCTTCCCTTGCGGACCCGCCGGGCGTACGTCAGTATAGGGGTGGGGCTACCTTCAACCGTCAGGAGGCGACGCATGTTCCAAGTTTCCGTTCGCTGCGTTCTTCACCTCCAACGCAACATCATCATCCCGGGCCGATGTAGTCCGTAAGCTGGCGCACCCTCGAGTTGCGCGGCCACCCGGTCTCCGGGCCGGTGGGCTGGGCTTTCCATGATGCCATTCGCGTGGTACGTGAACAACCTCTAGTGAGGAAGGCGACTATGCGATTTACGATTGGTAGGACAGGGCTCGGCGTCGTGCTGGCGCTGGGCGTGCTGACGTTGGCGCCGCCGCTCGCGGCGCAGCAGGGCCAGGTGACGGGCCGGGTGACGGACAAGACGTCCGGTCAGTCGGTCGCCGGCGCGCAGGTCGCGGTGGTGGGGACGACGCTCCGGGCCCTCACGGGACAGGACGGGCGCTATCGGCTCGCCAACGTGCCGGCCGGTGTCGCCACCGTCCGCGTCGCGTTCATCGGCTACGGGTCGGTCACGCAGCCCGTGACCGTGCCGGCCGGCGGCGCGGCGGAGCTGGACTTCGCGCTGTCGCAGGTGGCCGTGGGGCTCGACGCGGTTGTCGTGACCGCTACGGGTGATCAGGCCGTTCGCGAACAGGGCACCGTGGCGCACAGTGTGGACCTGAGGACGCGGACGCAGCAGGCGCCGACGACCAACCTCTCCGACGCGCTGAACTCGACCGTGCCGGGCGTCGTCGTGCAGTCGAGCGGTGGCACCACCGGCTCGGGCACGCGCATCCGGATTCGCGGCTCGAACAGCGTGTCACTGTCCAACGAGCCGGTGCTCGTCGTCGACGGGGTGCGTGTGGAGAACGGTGCCAACTCGTCCTCGGTCGGCGTGGGCGGCCAGGTGCCGTCGCGCCTCAACGACATCAGCCCGCAGGATCTCGAGGCCGTGCAGGTGGCGAGCGGCCCCGCCGCGAGCGTGCTGTACGGAACGGACGCCGCGAACGGCGCCATCCTCATGCGCACGCGCCGCGGACAGCCGGGCGCGACGCGGTGGACCGTGTCGGCCGAAGCGGGCACCGTCAACGACTACGGCACCTACCCGACGAACTACACCGGCCTCACGGCGGCGGGTACGGCGTGCTCGCTGACCCGGGTTGCGGAAGGCACGTGCGTGCAGGACCGTGTGCGCACCTACAATCCGATCGAAGCCAAGAGCCCGTTCCGGACCGGCCACCGCGCGCAGTACGGCGTGAGCGCGTCGGGCGGGACCGAGCAGACCACGTTCTACGTCTCCGGGCACTTCAACAACGAAGAAGGCGTGTATCCCGTGAACGACAGCCGGCAGATCAACCTGCTGGCCAATCTCTTCAACTACGTGCGGCCCAACCTGGACTTCCAGGCGACGGTGCTCTACACGTCGGGCAAACTGCGCTTGCCGCAGAACGACAACAACGTGTTCGGCGTGCTGTCGAGCGGTTTCCTCGGAGGCTCCGACAGCTCCGTCAACGGCGGGTACGGCTTCCTCTCGCCGGCGCAGAGCTTCAGCATCCGCACGTTCCAAAACATCGACCACTTCACCGGCAGCGTGCAGGCCAACTATCGGCCGATGACGTGGCTCGAGGCCCACGCCGTCTTGGGCACGGATTTCGTGAACCGCTACGACGAGAATACGCAGATTCCCGGGGCGATTCCCGCGTCGTTCAACGGCCCGGCCAGCCAGGGGAGTCGCGCCGCCAATCCCTTCCAGATCTACAATTGGACGGGGAATTTCTACGCGACCGCCTCCTTCGCGCTGACGCCGGACCTCAACTCGACGACGAGCGGCGGGCTCCTTTACTATCACCTGCGCAACCACGGCGTGTTGGCGAGCGTGCAGCAGCTCACCGCCGGCACGAACTCCCTGGCGGGCGGCGTCATTCCGTCGGCCAACGAGCAGACGCTCGAAACCGTCACGCTCGGCCGGTTCGTCGAGGAGCGGTTGGCTTTCAAGAACCGGGTGTTCGTGACCGCCGCGATCCGCAGCGACGACAACACCTCGTTCGGCAAGCGGTTCGGCAACATCCTGTACCCGCGGCTCTCGGGCTCGTGGGTGATCTCGGAGGAGCCGTTCTTCCCCGAAGCGGGCTGGCTGGGATCCCTCAAGCTGCGGGCGGCATTCGGCAGCTCGGGGTTGCATCCGGGGCCGACCGACGCGCTGCAGTTCTTCAATCCGACGCCGGTCGTGATCAACAACACGGACGTGCCGGGAATCACGATCGGCGGGCTGGGCAATGCCGCCCTCAAGCCTGAGCGCACGAACGAAGTGGAGTTCGGCTTCGACGCCGACCTCCATCCGCTCGACACGCACCTCGCGTTCACCTACTTCTCCAAGGCGTCCCACGACGCGCTGATCGCCGTGGTGCTCCCGCCGACCTGCGGCTGCGGCACGTCGATCTTCCGCAACCTGGGCTCGGTGACCAACAAGGGCGTCGAGATTTCCGCCAACGCGCGGCTCGTCCACCGCAGCAACGTGAGCGTCGATTTGTACGCGAGCGCCTGGGGTACGCGCAGCCGCGTGAAGACCCTGGGCCCGAACATCGCGCCCATCATCTTCGGGCTCGGCGGTGCGACGCAGCGGATCCAGCCCGGCTTCGCGCCCGGCAGCTACTTCCAGCGGCCCTACACCTACAGCGACATCAACCTCGATGGTCTGATCGACACGAACGAGGTGCAACTCGGCGCGGCGGCGGTGTTCCAGGGCCAGCCGTTCCCCGATCACGGGGGGTCGCTGAGCAGCACGATCACGCTGTTCCAGCGCTTCCACCTCTACGGCCTCGCGGACGGCCGGTTCGGCAACAAGCTCTTCAACAGCACCGAGCAGTTCCGCTGCGGCGTGGGCAACTGCGCCGGCCGTAACGACCCGACCGCCTCACTCGCGGCCCAGGCCGCGGCTGTCGCCAACATCAAGGGGACGCAGGCCGGATACATGGAGAGCGCGGACTTCATCAAGCTGCGCGAGCTGTCGCTCACCTACGACGCCCCGGCTCCCTGGGCGGCGCGGATCGGCGCTTCGTCGCTCAGCTTCACGCTCGCCGGCCGGAATCTCGCCACCTGGACGAAGTACACGGGCCTCGACCCCGAGCTGAACGAGGCGGGCCAGAACAACTTCACCACGGCGGACTTCCTGACCCAGCCCCCTGTGCGGTATTTGATCGGGCGCGTCAACATGACCTTTTGACCCGAGGCACGGACCAATGAACACCCAAATGCGGCACACCATGGCCCGCGCGCTCCGCAGCTTCGGAGGACGGGTCCTGCCCGTTGCCCTCGCGGTGACGGGACTCATGCTGGCCGGCGGCGCCTGTCACCTGCTGGACGTGACCACGCCGGACGTCGTACCCGCGGACGGGCTGAACGACCCGCTCGCCCTGCCGACGATTCGCGCCGGCGCGATCGGCGACTTCGGCATCGCCTACACCGGCTCCGGCGCCAGCGGATCGGGCGGCACCGTCGAAGGCCAAGTCCTGGCCAGCGGACTGCTCGCGGACGAATGGATCAACACGGAAACGTTCCCCGACCGCGTCCAGGCCGACGCCCGCCAGGTCGATCCGGCGAGCGGCACGTTCACCACGATCTTCCGTAACCTCGCGCGGGCGCATCTGTCGGCGACGAACGCGGCGGCCAAGTTCCGACTGCTGTCGGACACCACCGCGAACTCGGGGCTCTCGGAGATGCTCAGCCTGGAAGCGTACACACGGCTGTTCTCAGCGGAGAACTACTGCTCCGGGGTGCCGATCAGCTACCCGAACACCGACGGCACGGTGCTGTTCGGCACGCCGCTCACGACCCAGCAAATGCTGGACTCGGCGCTGGTGCGGTTCGACGAGGCGCTGGTCGCGGCGCGGGCGCTGACGAGTGCCACGGCGAGAGCCACCTTCGTCGCCCTGGCGTCGGTCGGGAAGGCGCGCACGCTCCTCGCCATGGGGCGCATCGCCGACGCCGATACGGTCGCTGCCGCCGCGAACGTCGCTACGACGTTCGCGTACGTCGTGCAGCACGACCTCAATACGACGCGACAGCAGAACGGCGTCTACAGTGGCATTCGCAAGTTCAAGAGGTACGGCATTCCCAATGGGGAGGGCGGCGTCGGGTTGCAGTGGCGCACGGTGCTCGATCCCCGCACGCCCTTTACCCGTGTGCCGGCCACGAACAACGGGTTCGACGCTGCCACCCCCCAGTTCGACCAGCTGCGTTACACGGACGAGAAGGCGGCCATCACGCTCGCCACGGGGCTCGAGGCGCGGCTGATCAACGCCGAGGCGGCATTGTCGCGAGGTGATACGGTGACGTACATGACCCAGTTGAACGGCCTACGGACGTCACCGCCGACCTACATCCTCGCCGGTGTCCAGGGGACGGCGACCCCCGCCGACCAGCCCAAACCGCTGGCGGCGATGGCCACGCTTGCCACGCCGGCGTCGCCGGCTGCGGCGATCGACCTGCTCTTCACCGAACGGGCGCGTTGGTTGTGGGGTACCGGCCACCGTCTGAACGACCTGCGGCGGCTGGTCCGCCCGGTGGGCACCCGCGGCGGGTACGGGCGGGCGGTGAACACCGTCTTCCCGAACGGGCTGTACTTCAAGAACGGGTTGAGCTACGGAACGGACGTCAATTACCCGATCCCGATCGACGAGCAGAACAACCCGAACTTCACCCAGTGCCTGGACCGGTTGCCGTAGCTTGACCGGCCCGATAGGAAGAACGCGGGAGGAAGCCGTGGCGGCTTCCTCCCGCGTTCGTTTCGGCGGCCCTTCAGGGCGAGTTGCCGTTCTTGGTGCGAACCAGGATCACGCCCCCCACGGCGTCCGTCCCGTAATACGTCGTTCCCTCGATGCCGGTGAGCACCTCGATGCTCAGGAGGACCGAAGCGGGCAGCTGCTGGAGCGTGCGGATGTCCTGATTACGGACGCCGTCGACGAACAGCATCGGCGCATCGTTGAGCATGATGCTGGCCCGCCCGCGGCGCTCCATCCCGGTCGCTTGCCCGCTCCGGTTTTCCCGGTACGTGATCTGGGGCGCTTCCCGCCGCAGCACCTCCCAGGCGTTCTGGCCTCCCGAGCGGGCGATCATTGCTTCCGTGATGACGATGCGATCCCCGTCGTTGTGCGGTACGACGGGCGACGGATGAATCGTATGACAGGCGGCGAGCGACCCGAGAGCCAGAGCGAGCAGCGGAAGGCGGTGACCGAACGAGGCGCGCATAGCGGCCTCCCGGGGGGAGCGGGGAAAGCGGGACGTTTGACGCTACATCAATCGACGATCGCGTCCGGCAGCACGTACTGCATCGGGTTCACCGGCTTGCCGCTCACCCACACTTCGTAGTGCAGGTGCGGGCCGGTCGAAAGGCCGGTCGAGCCGACGAGCGCGATCTTCTGGCCGCGCTTCACGCGCTGCCCGCGCACCACGAGAATCTTGGAGCAGTGCGCGTACCGCGTCACCAGCCCGTAGCCGTGGTCCACCGTCAGCATGTTGCCGTACCCCTCCACCCACCTCACCTCGGTCACGACGCCGGCGGCGGGCGCCTCGATCTCGGCTCCCATCGGCGCCGACACGTCGATGCCCTCGTGCGGCCGCGCCAGATGCAGGATCGGGTGTACCCGCTCCCGCGCGAACGCGCTCGTCAGCCAGCCCTTGGTCGGCATGACCGAGGGCGTGGCGGCGAACCGGGCCTGATGGCTCGAGAGGGAGTCGTATGCTTCACCGATCGAGCGGACGAGGATGTTGGCGCGCCGCGTCAGCTGGTCCATGTCGATGCGGGCGGCGAGCGCCTGCGAGCCGTTCGAGCCGGCCGCCGCCAGACTGTCCCGCTCCGACCATTGACCCGTCGGCCCGCCGATGCCCGCCTGCTGCACGTCGGCGTCGGTCGGCGACAGACCGGCGAGCAGTCGCAATCCCTGTTCGCGCTGGCTGAACACGTTGATCGTGTCGCGCAGGTTCACCAGCCGGTCACGCAAGCGCTGGATCTCGCCGGCGAGCAGGCGGTTCTCCCGCTCGAGCGCGCGGCTGCGCGTGACGTTCACCCCGCGCGACAGCGCGGCGCCGCCCAGGACGAGGAGCAGCAGCACGACCACGCCGCCAATCCCCATCATGGTTTTGACGACAGTCTGCGACACCTCGACGGCGCGGGATGCTCCCGAGCCGTGAGGCACCAGCATGACCGTCCAGCGGCGCTCAGCGTTCTTTCGCATAGGGGCAGCAAAAATACGCTTCGCCACGACGCCCCGTCAACCACAGACCTGTGCGCCAGGTCACCGCGTTTCCGGCAACCTGTCTAAGCCGCGTCGGGCTTGGGGAATAGGGGTGGGGGCTTCGCGACCCGCTGGCCCACGACCGGCAGGGTGGCGAGCTCCGCGAACCCGACCCCGGCGAGCGGCTGCGGGCCGCCCAACGCCCCCCAGACGGCCAGGGCCTTGGCGGGGAGGAAGGGCCCCGCGAGCACCGCGAGCCGGGCGACCGTTCGGACGAGGTTCGCCAGCACCGAATCGAGCTCGGCATCCTTTCGCTCCTTGGCGAGCTTCCAGGGGGCCGTCTCCTCGACGTAGCGGTTGGCGCGCGACGCCAGGTCGATCACCTGCGCCGCACCGTCCTGGAGCGCCAGGGCGTCCATCGCCCGCGCGTAGGCGCCCAGCGCTTCCGTGGCAGCGCGTTCGAGCGGTGTGTCCCAGCCGCGGGGATCGGCGGGGACTGTGCCACCGCGGTACCGCTCCACCATCGAGAGGGCGCGGGACACGAGGTTGCCGAACGTGTCGGCCAGGTCGGCGGTGTAGCGCGCGTCGAAGCGCTCCCACGTGAAATTGCCGTCGCCCTCGAAGCCGACTTCGCGGAGCAGGAAGTAGCGCAGCGCGTCGGCGCCGTGCCGCTCGATCGCCGTGGCCAGCGTGACGGCCGTGCCGGCGGTCTTGCTCATCTTCGCGCCTTCCCACAGGACGTAGCCGTGCGCCCAGACCGCGCGCGGCACGGCGAGGTCCGCGGCGAGCAGCATCGCCGGCCAGATGACGCAGTGAAAGCGCGTGATGTTCTTGCCGACCACGTGGAGGTCGGCGGGCCACAGCCGCTCGTAGCCGCTTTCGGGGAAGCCGGTGGCCGACAGATAGTTGATGAGGGCGTCGAACCAGACGTAGACGGTCTGGTCGGCGTCGCCGGGGAAGGGGATGCCCCACGGCAGGCGCTGGCGCGAGATCGAGACGTCCTGGAGCCCGGCCTCGAGCAGCCGCAGCACCTCGTTGCGGCGGATGGCCGGCTCGACCGACAGCTCGCCCGACGTGATCAGCGCGAGCACGCGGTCGCGGTAGGCGCTGAGGCGAAAAAAGTGGTTGCGCTCCTTGGTCGGGACGAGATCCAGCGTCGGGTGCTCGATGCAGTGGCCGCCCGAGATCTGCGCTCCCTGCTTGAACTCCTCGCACCCCGTGCAGTAGAGGCCCTCGTAGTCGGCCACGAACAGGTCGTCCGGGCGGCGCTGCCGGATGCGCTCGAGCAGCGCGATCACCCCGCGCACGTGCCGCGGTTGGGTGGTCCGGATCCAGTCGTCGTGGCTGCACGCGAGCTGGGCCCAATAGTTGGAGAACAACCCGGCCATCCGGTCCACCCAGGTCTCGGGCGGCACGTCGGCCCGCGCGGCCGCCTGGATCACCGACTGGCTGTGCTCGTCCATCCCCATCAGGAAGTGCACCTGGTCGCCGCGCAGCCGCCGATAGCGCGCGATGCAATCGGCGCCGACCTTCTCGAGAGCGTGCCCCAGGTGCGGGTCGCCGTTCGAGTAGTCGATGGCGGTGGTGAGGTAGTACTTGGCCACTACGCCGTGAGCTGCTCGAGGGGCACGACGCGCGTGCTGCCGTCCTCGGCGCGCAGCGTCACGCGCTCGCGGAAGATGTCGATCGCCTGCACCCGCTCGAGGCTGCCATCCGGCGCGCGCAGAAGTTTGCCCTCCTTGGGGAAGCGCTTGCGCTGCTGGACGTAGAAGTCGTGCTCGTAATGGAGGCAGCAGAGCAGCCGGCCGCAGGGGCCGGAGATCTGGGTGGGGTTCAAGGACAGCCCCTGATCCTTTGCCAGGGAGAGACTGACGGGCCGGCCCTCCGGCAGCCAGCTCGCGATGCACAGCTGGCGCCCGCAGCGGCCGATGCCGTCCAGGCGCTTCGCCTCGTCGCGCGCGCCGATCTGCCGCAGCTCGATCCGCGTGCGGAACAGCCCGGCGAGATCGCGCACCAGGGTCCGGAAATCGACGCGCTGCTCGGCGGTGAAGTAGATCGTGAGCTTGCGCCGGTCCCACTGCCACTCGGCGTCCGAGACCTTCATCGGCAGGCCGTGGCCCTGCGCGCGGTCGCGCGCCTTGCGGCGCACGTCGTCCTCGGTGCGGCGCAGCTCGGTCTCGACGCGGAGGTCGCCTTCCGTGGCGCGCCGCACGATGCGCGGCCTCACCCCCTCACTCCCCCGCTCCGCTTCGTGGAGCGGGGGACGGGCGGTGAGGCCACAGTCGCCGCAGCGCTCGCACTTCTTGAGCGCGGCGTTCCCCAACGCCGACACCCGGCCGCAGTCCTGCCCCCGCTCCACCTCGACGATGACGGGCTCGTCGAGACGCAGCGGGGTGGGCTCATCGGACGGCCAGCTGAAATATCCCTTACGGTTCCCTTTGAACCGGACTTCGACGACGGAGGTCAACTCATTTCTCGGTCAGCGCACCCATGGAAAGGTACTTCTCCTCGCGGCGTTTGAGGAGTTTGGTGATCTTGAGCTTCTTGAGCTGGCGCAGATGGCGCTTCAGCGCCTCGCCCAGCGCCGCGGCCGCCGCCTCGGGGTCGGCATGCGCGCCGCCCGGCGGCTCGGGAACGATCTCGTCGATCACGCCCAGGTCGAGCAGGTCCCGCGCCGTGATCTTCAGGGCCTCCGCCGCCCGCTCGCGCTGGGTCGAGTCCTTCCAGAGGATGGCGGCGCACCCCTCCGGGGAGATCACGGAGTAGACGGAGTTCTCGAGCATTACGACGCGGTCGGCGAGCCCCACCGCCAGGGCGCCGCCCGATCCCCCCTCGCCGATGACCGCGGTGATGATCGGCGTCCGGAGCGAGGCCATCTCGATCAGGCTCCGGGCGATCGCTTCCGCCTGGCCTCGCTCTTCCGCGCCCAAGCCGGGGTAGGCTCCCGGCGTGTCCACCAGCGTGATCACGGGCGCGCCGAACTTCTCCGCCAGGTGCATCAGCCGCATCGCCTTGCGGTACCCCTCGGGATGGGCCATCCCGAAGTTGCGGCGCAGGTTGTCCTTGGTATCGCGCCCCTTCTGGTGGCCGATCGCCATGACGCTCGTGCCGTCCAGGCGCGCCCACCCCCCCACGATCGCGGGGTCGTCGCGGAACAGGCGGTCCCCGTGGAGCTCGGTGAAGTCGGTGAAGACGGTGTTCAGGTAGTCGAGGGGATACGGCCGCCTGGGATGGCGGGCCACCTGCACGCGCTGCATCGGCGTCAGGTTCTTATAGATCTCGGCACGCAGCGCCGCCAGCTTCTGCTCGAGCGGGCCGAGCTCCTTCGTCACGTCGACGGTGTCGCCGGCGGCGCGCTTCAACTCCTCGATCTGGCGCTCCAACTCGAGCAGCGGGCGCTCGAAGTCCAGGGTGTGCGTCGCCATGCGGTTGCCCCTACACTCGTACGAGGTGGACCCGGTCGGCGCCGAGGAGGTCCCGCAGCGCCGCCAGGAGATCGTCGGCCGCGTCCACGTGCAGGGAGCGGCTGCGCAGCCGTACCCCGCCGTTGTCTGCTCCGCCCCCGCCCCCCCCCCATTCGACCAGTACCGGCGCGGGGCCGGGGTGCGCCGCGCACAGCGCCGCGACCGCGCGGGTCGCGTCGGGGTTCGGGGGTGGTGCGTCGCCGGCGGTCCAGCGCAGCGCCACGCCGATCGCCCCGCTCGGCATCAGGTCGTCGAGCGGCCGCGCCGCCTCCACGATGAACGGCGCCTGCTCCTCGGCCCGGTCCCGGGCGCTGTAGCTGCCCGTCAGCAGCAGCGCGCCGTCCGGCTTGATCACTCCGTTCAGCTTCGCCCACGCTTCGGGGAAGACCAACGCCTCCGCGGTGCCGTGGAAGTCCTCCAGCGTGAGCCGGGCGTACTCCGCGCCCGTCTTCTTGGACGTCTGGCGCTTCACGACCGTCATCACCGCCGCCACCGTCACCTTGTGGTCGGTCCAGGTGCCCAGGGTGGCGGTCGTGCGGGTCCCGAAAAGCTCCACCTCGGTGCGGTATTTGGCGAGGGGGTGCCCGGAGATGAAGAACCCCAGCACGGCCTTCTCGCGCGTCAGCCGGTCGTGCTCCGTCCAGGGCGGCACGTCGGGGAGGGGGGAGGCGGGAGGGGGGACGCGGGACGGCGTCGCCTCGCCGAACAGGGCGTGCTGGCCCGAGCTGCGCTCCTGCTGGCGTACCTGCGCTTCGCTGAACGCGTGGTCCAGCGCCGCGACGAGCTGGGCGCGGTGTCCACCCAGGGAGTCGCAGGCGCCGGCGTCGACGAGGGACTCGATGACGCGCTTGTTGCAGAGCCGCAGGTCGATGCGGTCGCACAGCTCGACCAGGGAGCGGTACGAGGCCGCGCAGCGGCCGGCGATGATCGAGGCGATGGCGCCTTCCCCGACGTTTTTTACCGCGCCCAGCCCAAATCGAATGCGGCGGTCGCCCACCACCGTGAACTTGAAACCCGACTCGTTCACGTCCGGGGCCAGAACCTCGAGCCCCAGCTCGCGCGCTTCGTTGATGTATTGCACGACGCTGTCGGTGTTGCCGATGACCGACGAGAGCAGGGCGGCCATGAATTCGGCCGGGTAGTACACCTTGAACCAGGCGGTCTGATAGGAGAGGATCGAGTAGGCGACGGCGTGCGACTTGTTGAAGCCGTAGCGGCCGAACGTCTCGATCTGCGCCGCGATGTCCTCGATCACGCGCCGGTCG
>JBGPOM010000012.1:0-13463 GCA_041488075.1 Gemmatimonadota bacterium | reverse complement strand
GGGGCGGGGGTGGGAGCGGGGTGGTTCACCGAGCACCACCTCGAGCTGATTCGGGACGCCGAGTTTCTGATCACGGAAGGCGGCACGATCCGCGCGAACGGGCGAGGCGGGGTGGACTACTACGGCGTCGGCACGACTGAGAAGTCGCCGTTCTGGCTCGACATGACGGCGCGGGGGACGCCGGGACACGGCTCACGCCCGACCCCAGACAATCCGGTGCATCGCCTGATCCGCGCGCTCGACCGGATCGCGGACTGGCGCACCCCTCTCGTGGTGACGCCGGCCGTGGAGCGCTACTTCCGGGATCTGTCCACGATCGAGCCCGACTCGATTCGGCGCCATTGGTTCGCCGACATCCGGACGGCGCTACGCGACTCCGTCGCGGTCAGGGCGATTACGGCGGACCTCACCTACAACGCGCTGCTCCGCAACACGATCTCGATCACGGGGCTCAAAGGGAGCGACAAGACGAACGTGATCCCGCCGCAGGCGACGGCGGTCCTCGACGTGCGGCTCCTCCCGGGGCAGCAGCCGGCGGCGTTTCTCGCGGAGCTGGAGCGGGTGGTGGGGGACACGGCTGTGACCTTCCGGCCGCAGGGGCCTAACTGGCCGGCCACGGACAGCCCGACGGATACGGACCTGTTTCGCGCGATCGAGGCGGCGGCGCGCGAGCGGCATCCCGGCGCCCTCGTCACGACACCGATGCTCGCCGGGTTCACCGACAGCCACTACTTCCGGCGTCTGGGGATCGCGAGCTACGGCCTGGGGCCGTTCCCGCTCACCGTGGCCGACGCGCGCGGCGTCCACGGCAACGATGAGCGGGTGAGTCTCGCGGCGCTGCGGTTCGGGGTCCGCTTCCTCTACGATGTGGTGAGGCGCGTCGCGGCGAAGTGAGCCGTCAGCGGCAACCAGCGGGTAACCGAGGGCTCCCTCATTTGAGGGGAACCACGAACCGCACCGTGAGGCTCTCCGCCGTCTGCGGACTCACGGTGCAGGAGCAGTCCCGGCCGATCAGCCGCTTCACGCTCAGCACTTCCGCATCCGCGATCCCGGCAACGTCGCGATAGGTGACCTCCAGCGCCCGGCCGTCGATCACGCGATAGCTGACCGGCCGGCCGCGGAGCCGGTGATGGGGGTCGATGCTCGCGAGCCCGTCGGCGAGGCGCCGCTGGAGATCGTTGATCGCTTCACTCACGGGGGGGGGCCGCTCCCGCGAGCGCCGCCGCGGCGTTGCGGCGCATGCCCGTGAGCCCGGGGCGCGCGAACGGCGTGTCGCCGTAACGGCGCGCGAACGCCTCCTCGTCCATCTCGAGCAGCGCGCGCGGATCGGGCGCCCGGACCTCGGCGCGCGGCGCGAGATCGGCGTCGGTCGTCGCCTTGGCGAAACTCACATTCCAAGGGCAGACGTCCTGGCACACATCGCAGCCGAATACCCATTCCCCCACATCTGCACGCTGCTCGTCGTTGAACGGGCCGCGATGCTCGATCGTGAGATACGAAATGCAGCGCGTCGCGTTCAGGACCAGCGGCTCGGGGAACGCATCCGTCGGGCAGGCGTCGAGGCAGCGGCGGCAGGTGCCGCAGCGATCCACGTCGAACGGCAAGTCGGGCGCGAGATCGGCGTCGGTGAGCACCACGCCGATGAACGTGAAGGAGCCGATCTCGGGGTGGATCAGCATCGTGTTCTTGCCGATCCACCCGAGCCCAGCGCGCTGCGCCAGCTCGCGCTCGGGCACGGGGCCGGCGTCCACGTAACCCCTCGTCAGGGCGCCCGGCGCGACATCGCGAATCGCGCCGGCCAGTCGCTCGAGCCGCGCTCCGAGGACGTCGTGGTAGTCCGACGACCAGGCATATTGGGCCACGCGAGGGTGGCGACCCCCGCGGCCATGCCGAGGGGCCTCATGGAAGTAGTTGGTGAGCGTGACCACCGCGACCCGCGCTTCCGGCATGATGCGCCGCGGGTCCTTCCGCTTCTCCGCCTGGCGGTGGAGGTAGGTCATCGTGCCGGCGTGGCCGGTGGCGAGCCAGCGGTCGAGCTCGGCGGCGTGCGGGTTGCGCTCGAGCGGCGCGACGCCCGTCCGCGCGAACCCGAGTGCGGCCGCGCTTTCCTTGACCCGGGCGCTGCGCTCGGCGGGCGTCACAGGCCCATCGTCTCCCGCCGCCAGCGGGCGAAGTTCACGACGTCGGCGACGGGCGGGATCGCGTCTTCGTCGCCGTAGGCGGTGAACATGCGCCAGCGCAGGTACTCGCGTGGCGGGACGGGCAGGAACGGCGCGTGCCGCCACCAGTCGCGCGCCCGAAAACTCCACGCGAGCCGGACGAGATCGACGGCGAGCCGCGGGCGCACGAGCGCCCGGAGCGCCAATCGCAGATACAGCGCGGACCAACTCGCGATAGTCTGCATTCCTTCTGTATATTGACCGCCTATGACGCTCGCAAGCGGCCTCGCGACACGCGGCCAGGCCGGGGCCTCTCCTCATCCTCTCGCCCGCTACCGCAGCGAGTTCCCGATCTTCCGGGAGCGGATTTACCTCAACACCTGCTCGCTCGGCGCGCTGGGCGAGCGCACCCGCCGCAAGGTAGCCGAATTCCTCGACGTCTGGCAGAGCCGCGGCGCCTCTGCCTGGTACGACGTCTGGTGGGCCGCGCTGGGCGAGCTGCGCACCCGCTATGCCGCGTTGATCGGCGCCGCCCCCGCAGAGATCGCGCTGGCGCCGAGCATCTCGGTCGCGGTGAGCACGGTGGCCGAAGCGCTCGATTACTCCAAACGGTCCAGGGTCGTCGTCACGTCCCTCGATTTCCCCACGGTGGCATACCAGTGGCTGGCCAAGGGGCGGCGGGGCATCGAGGTGGTCGTCGTGGAGAGCCCCGACGGCGTGACCGTGCCCGTCGATGCGATCGCCCGCGCAGTGGACGATCGCACGGCCCTCGTCGCGACGTCGCACGTCTACTTCACGAGCGGGGCCATTCAAGAAATCCGTGCCGTGGCCGACATTGCGCACGCCAGGGGCGCGCTCTGCCTGGTCGACGCGTACCAGTCGGTGGGGCAGGTGCCGGTGGATGCGCGCGCGGCGGGGGTGGATTTTCTCACCGCCGGCGGGCTCAAGTGGCTGCTGGGCGGCACCGGCATCGTGTTCCTCTATGTGCGCGAGGCGCTGGCGCGACGGCTCGAACCCACGACGGCCGGGTGGTTCGGGCACCGGCAGCAGTTTTCCTTCGATCCCCATGCACTCGAGTTCCACGATGATGCCCGGCGCTTCGAGCTGGGCACGCCGGCCCTCGCGGCCATCTACGCGCAACTCGGCGGACTCGAGTACATCGAAGAGATCGGCGTGCCCGCCATCCGCCAGGTGACGGCGGCGCTGACCGAGGACCTGATCGTGCGTGCGCGAGCGGCGGGGTTCGCCCCCAAGGTGGCGGCGGAGCCGGCGGCGCGCTCGGCGATCGTCATGCTTCCGATGCCCGACCCGGCGGCCGCGGTGCGGCACCTTGCGGAGGGCGGCGTGGTCGCCGACGCGCGGCCGGGGCACGTGCGCCTCTCGCCCTTCTTCTATAACGTCCAGGACGACCATGTCACAGCGCTTGAGCGGCTCGCAACGCACGTCGGTCACTGAAGACGAACGGCTCCTCACTCCTCCGCCGGCGGTCGCCGTCGAACGGCGCGCCACGTTCACGAGCACCGACCCCTGGCGCGTGCTGCGGATCATGGGGGAGTTCGTGGAGGGGTTCGACATCCTCGCCGACGTGGGCGACGCCGTCTGCGTCTTCGGGTCGGCGCGCACGCTGGCGAACGACGCCTACTACCAGCGGGCGCTCGAGACGGCACGCCTGCTGGCGAAGGAGGGATTCGCCATCATCACCGGCGGCGGCCCCGGCATCATGGAGGCGGCGAACCGCGGCGCGCAGGAGGGAAACGGTCTCTCCATCGGCTGCAACATCGAGCTGCCGTTCGAACAGGGCACCAACCCGTACGTCCAGCGGTCGATCAACTTCCGGTACTTCTTCGTGCGCAAGACGATGTTCGTGAAGTACTCGACGGCGTTCGTCGTCTTTCCCGGCGGCTACGGCACGATGGACGAGCTGTTCGAAGCGTTGACGCTGGTGCAGACGGGTAAGGTGAAGCAGTTCCCGGTCGTGCTCTTCGGCGGCGCCTACTGGGAAGGGCTCGTCGAGTGGCTGCGGGCCCGGGTGGCGGGGGAGGGAAAGATCGCCACCGAGGACCTGAAGCTGTTCCGGGTTACCGACGAGCCCGAGGAGGCGGTTCGGTGGATCGTCGAAGCCCGCGAACGCCGCACGCGCGCCTATCAATCCCTCAACCCCTGAGCCGATGACCCACAAGGAGTTCCTGCGCGGACCGCGCATCAACCCGACGCCCATCACCGGGAAGGAGACGGTGGCCGAGCTGGTGGAGAACGCGTTTCTCGCCTACAACGCCGGACGGCTCGCCGAAGGGTGCCGGCTGTTCGCCGAGCGGATGCTCGAGCGGGACGTGACGGTCGGGATGAGCCTCACCGGGGCGATGACCCCGGCGGGGCTCGGCATGTCCACGATCATCCCGCTCATCGAAGCGGGCTTCCTCGACTGGATCGTCTCGACCGGCGCGAACCTCTACCACGACGCCCACTTCGGCCTCGGCATGGCGATGCACAAGGGCACGCCGTTCGCCGACGACGTCGTGCTGCGCGAGGAGGGCGTCGTCCGCATCTACGACATCTTCTTCCACTACGACGTGCTGCTGTCGACCGACCGCTTCATTCGTGAGGTCTCCGCGCGAGCGGAGTTCCAGCGCCCGATGAGCACCGCCGAGTATCACTACCTGCTTGGCGGCTACATCGTGGAGCGGGAGAAAGCCCTCGGCATTTCCCGCAAGTCGGTGCTCGGCGTGGCGCACGCCTGCGGCGTGCCGATCTACACCTCATCGCCCGGCGACTCGTCCATCGGCATGAACGTCGCCGAGCAGGCGCTGAGCGGCGGCCGGCTGCGCTTCGACGTGAGCGCCGATGTGAACGAGACCTCGGCGATCGTGTTCGATGCCAAGGCGCGGGGCGGCAAGAGCGCCGTGCTGATCATCGGCGGCGGCAGCCCGAAGAACTTCGTGCTTCAGACGGAGCCCCAGATTCAAGAGGTGCTCGGCATCAGCGAGAAGGGGCACGACTACTACCTGCAGCTCACCGATGCACGGCCCGATACGGGCGGCCTCTCGGGCGCGACGCCCTCCGAGGCCGTGAGCTGGGGCAAGGTGGACCCCGACAAGCTCCCGGACACGGTGGTGTGCTACCTCGACAACACCGTGGGCTTCCCGATCCTGGCGTCGTATGCGCTCGCCCGCCGCAAGCCCCGGGCGCTCCGGCGCCTGTACGACAAGCGCGCCGAGCTGATGCGCGCGCTGACCACGTCGTATCACGAGGCGAAGGCGGATCGCGACGCGCGAGCGGAGGCGGCCACTGGCGGGCGCGGCACCTGACGGCGGCGCCACCGCGGGCGGCTCCCGGGCGTACGCGGCGTACGTCCTGGGGCTGCTCACGCTGATCAATCTCCTCAACTACTTGGACCGCAACGTCGTCTTCGCGGTCTTCGAGCCCGTCAAGCGGGACCTGCAGCTGTCGGACGTGCAGCTCGGCTGGATCGGCTCGGCGTACATCATCGTGCTCTCCCTCGCCGCTCTGCCGCTCGGTGCGCTCGCCGACCTCCGCTCGCGCCGCAGCGTGATCACCTGGGGCGTCGCCGTCTGGAGCGTCGCGACCGCGCTCGGCGGCCTGGTGCACCGCTTCTGGGAGTTGTTCGCGTGCCGCGCCCTCGTCGGCGTGGGTGAGGCGGGGTACGGCCCCGCGTCGCAGGCGATCATCGCCCAGTACTACAAAGGACGCCGCCGCGCCTTCGCCATCGGCATCTACTCCGTCGGGATGGCGCTCGGCGGCCTGCTCGGCATCGTGCTCGGGGGCCTGGTGGCCGAGCGGTACGGCTGGCGCTGGGCGTTCCTCGCGATGGGCGCTCCCGGACTCCTGCTCGCCGTCCTCGCCTCCCGGATCCGGGAGCTCGACCGCCGTCCGCCCCCGCCTGTCGTCGAGACGCTGCGGCTGTGGTGGAAGCGCGGGGTCCGCGGCGTGATCCGTTACGTGGTCCCGCTGGCGGCGTGCGCCGGCGTGGGGGCATTGCTCGCCGGCCTGCTCGCGCTGTTCAAGGGCATCCCCTCCGAGATCGACGCCGCCGTCTTCGGCGTGAGCGTGAGCGTCGGCGTGGCTTGGACGGTATGGCGGCTCGTCCCCGCCGCCGTGCGCAGCACGACGGGCGCGGGGGAGGTGGCCGCGGGCGCGCTAGACGACTTCCAGCACGCCGCCGCGCTCGTGCTTCGCACGCCGACGCTGATCTGGATTTTCCTGGGCGGCGCGATGGTGACCTTCGCGGTCAACGGCCTCATCGCTTGGGGCGTCAGCTTCATGCACCGGATCCACGGTTTCTCGGTCGCGGACATCGGATCGAACTTCGGCGTGTGGGCGCTCGCCGGCGGCGTGCTGGGCGCGCTGTTCGGCGGGCGCGTGGCCGACTGGCTCCAGCAGCGCTGGAAGGGTGGCAGGGTCCTCGCTTCCGGGGCGGGTTTCGTGCTGGGCGGGCCGGTGTGCGCCGCACTCATTCTGGTCGACGACCTACGCTGGTTCGCGCCCCTCGTGATGGCGACCTACTTCCTCTATACGTGGTACAACGGCCCGCTGGCGGCGGTCATCCTCGACGTCGTGCCGCCCGCCGTGCAGGCGTCGGTGCTCGGCGCGTTCGTGCTGTTCTCGCACCTCGCCGGCGACGCGCTCGCGCCGCCGCTCATCGGCTATCTCGCCGACCGGAGCGGGAGTCTCCGCGCGGCGATGCTGGTGCTCCCGGCGGTCGGCGTGCTCGGAGGGGCCGTGATCCTCGTGGCCCTGCGGACCGTGAGCCGGGACATGGGGCGGGTGCACGCGTGAAGATCGCCGTGGTGTTCGATGCGCTGCACCCCGAATGGGGCGACGCCGACTACCAGCGGGAGGTCGCGGAGGGGAAGGTCGAGGAGGCGGAGTATGACGTGGCGCGGGCGCTGCTGGCGAAGGGCCACGAAGTCTTGATGGTGGGGATTCGCGACGAGGTGGGCCCGCTGCTCGAGCAGCTCGCGGCGTTCGAGCCGAAGATCGTGTTCAACGGGTGCGAGTCATTCCGCGGCCACGCGCGCCAGGAGTATGCGGTCGCCGCGGTACTGGAGATGCACGGGTACCGTCACACGGGCTCGTCGCCGACGGCTCTGCTCGTGGCGCGCAACAAGTCGCTGACCAAGAAGATCCTGGCGTTCCACGGCATCCGCGTCCCGGCGTTCGCGGAATTCCACCTGGACGAGAAGCCGTTGCGGCCCTCGGAGCTGCGCTTCCCGCTGATCGTGAAGCCGCTGCTGGAGGACGCCTCGGTGGGCATCGCGCAGGCTTCGGTGGTGGAAGACGACGAGAGTCTGGCCGAGCGCGTGCGCTTCATCCACGACAAGTTCACGCAGGCGGCGATCGTGGAGGAGCTCATCGACGGGCGGGAGCTGTACGTCGGATTGCTCGGCAACCGCGCCGCCCAGGTCCTGCCGATCGTGGAGATGACGTTCGGAGAACCCGAGACGGCCGACCACCGGATCGCGACCTACAAGGCCAAATGGGACGAGGAGTACCGCAAGCGCAAGCGGATCAAGAACGTCTTCGCGAAGGGACTGTCGGACGACGTGACCACCAAGATCGGCGAGATCTGCACGACCGCATTCCACGCCCTGTCGCTGCAGGACTACGGGCGGGTGGATGTGCGATTGACGCACGACGACGAGGTCTACGTGCTCGAGGTGAATCCCAATCCGTTCATCGCGCACGAGCACGAGATGGCGAATGCGGCGGAAAAGGCGGGGCTCAAGTACAACGACTTCATTGAGCGGGTCGTGGACGAGGCGCTGGCCCGATGAGCCGCCGCGAGACGCCCCGGCCGGAGCTGCGCTGTCCCACGTGCCGCGCGGAGCTGGAGCGGTTCTGGGCATTCTGCGCCAATTGCAGCCGGCGGCTCGAGTGGCGCGACACGCAGCGCGAGACCGGCGCCGAATGTCGCTACTGCCGCTGGATCGTGTCGGACGCTTTCTCGTTCTGCCCGTGGTGCGGCCGCGACATCCGGGACCGGGACTCGAGCGCCGAGCCCCTCAAGGCGCCCAAGGGATTCAAGTACCACGCGCGCTGTGACCGGGGGTGCGGCGGGGGCGTGATGTACCCGATGCGCTGGTGTCCGTGGTGCGGGCGCGAGCAGAACTGGCGCTACGACCATTTCCAGAACGTGTGCCCGCATTGCGACAAGGGCGTCGACGACTGGATGGACACCTGCCCCTGGTGCGGGGAAGACGCGACGGGGCGTGACCTCATCGCACGCGCGTTGCGCCGCGCCCGGCGGCTGCTGATCGTCTCACGCATCAGTGACTGGAGCTACCGCATCATGCTGCGGCCGGGGGTGTCGGGCGTGGACCCGGACGGGCCCAAGGTGATCGAGATCGATCGCCGCTACGTGACCTGGAAACGCCGGCGCGACGAGATCTCGTGGAACCTGCTCACCGGGCTGATCCTCCACGAGCTGGGCCACTCATTCCTCTATCACCACTGGTCGTGGACCCGAACGGGGCGGTTCCGCCGCGCCTTCGGCGAGGTGCGCAAGGCCTATCGCGTGGCCGACGAGCACTGGGTGGATTTCGAGCGCCGCGGCATCGCGACGACGCTCCCGAATTTCGTGAGCGCCTACGCGGCGACGCATCCGCAGGAGGACTTCGCCGAGACGTTCCGGTTCTACGTGACCCGCCGCGGCCGGCTGCGCGAGCTGTTCAGCGAGTTCGGCCGCAAGCGCAAGGGCGTGATCGTGTTCGAGAAGTTCCTCGTACTGCACGACTTCGTGCGGAGCCTGAGGGGGTGGCGGTGAGGGGCCGGCTACCCAGCCGACCCCTCGTCACCGCTCGTCACCCCGCGAAGCAGTAGCCGCACCCCTTTTCCTGCGTGCGGCTCACCGCCAACACGCCCGAGGGCACGACCTGCACGCCGGGGATCAGTCCGGCGACCCACTCCTGTTTCACCGTCGCCGCGTCCAGGCCCATCTTCTGTGCGGCCGCGCCGCTGTAGATCGTGAGAGCGATGTTGCACACCCCAATCATCACGCCCTTCGCGAGCAGCTGCTCGACGCCGGTGCCGGGCAGCGGCAGCGGGAGGGGCTTCGCGAACGTGTTGCGCGTCGCCGGCAGGTCGCCGTCGTTGACGTTGAACATCTCACCGAACTTGTACTTCGCCCACACCGCGTCCTGCATCGCGAGCGGAATCGCCGAGTGGCGCAGGATCACGACGCCGGAATTCTCGCCATCGGTCGTGCCGTAGTTGTCATTGTTGCCGTTGAGCCACACGCGGGGCCAGACGACGGCCATACCGCCGTTCACCTCCGGTGCGTCGAACACCATCTTGTGCTTGCCGGTGATGCGGTTCAGCCAGGCTTCGAACGCGGGGTCGGCGGCGCCGCTCAGGGGCTCGCCGCGCCGGGGGGCGGGTTCGGCCGCAGCCCGCAGCGGCGTCAAGCTGGCGAGACCGGCGGCGGCGGCCGCGGCGAGCGTGCCGAGGAATCCGCGCCGGTGGGTGGTGAGCTGATCGAGACGGAACATCGTGAACCTCCTGTTGAATGAGCTACCGGGGTTTCTTCTGCTGCGCCGCCCGCGTCGCATACGCGGCGTCAGGCGGGGGATCGCCGTTGGGCCAATCACTTTCCTTGCCGCGATAGTCGGGACGCGGATGCGCGTTCACGTACGCGGCGACGTCGAACGCCTGCTGCTCGGTCAGGGTCCCGGGCTGGTCGAAGGGCATGTTCCGCAGGATGAACTCGGCCGCCGCGCGCACGCGCGTCATTCCGGCGCCGATGTTGTACGACGCGGGTCCCCACACCGGCGGCGCCCCTACCGTTCCCTGGCCGTCGGGGCCGTGGCAGTTGGCGCACGTTGCCTCAAACACCCGGGCGCCCGCCGCCGTGTCGGCGGTGAAGGCGGCCCAATGCTGCAGCCGCGCGCCCGCCGGTGGCGCTCCCACCATGACCCCGCGCGACAGGAAGGCGAGGTAGGCCACGATGTCGGCCATGTCGCGGCCCACCGGGTCGAGCGCCGTACCGTTCATGCTGCGGCGGAAGCAATCGTTCACGCGGAACTCGATCGTCTCGATCGTGCCGCTGCGCGCCCGGTACTGCGGATAGCGCGCGAACACTCCGACCCACGTGCCGGCCTCGCGGCGGCCTTCGTCCAGGTGACAACTCACGCAGCGTAACCGGTTGCCGACGTGTGCCGGAAGGCTGTCCCACGTCGCCACCAGCAGCGCGCGCCCGCGCCGGACGGCATTGCCCAGGGGGCCGGTGGGGAGCGGACCTGAGGCGTCGACGGCGGGGGGCGGCCGGTCGCGACGGCAGGCATTCCCGACTCCCGCCGCGGCCGCCCACACGGCCGCGATCAGCACTGCGCGAGGCGCGCTCACGGGCCAGATAATACCGCCATTCCCTGAGGCGGCAACCTTCGGAACGAAGCGCTCATCCAATCATGTGGCATCCCGTCCGTCGCCGGCACCCATTCCTGCTGAGGTCGTCATGCATGCTTCGCTCCTTGCCGTCCTGCTGCTTGCCGTTCAGACACCGATCCGCCTCGACTCCACTGAAGTCGCCCGCGTTCTCGCCCAGCTGAAGGTGAGCGACTCCACCGTCTGCGCGCTCGCGGGCGAGGCGCTCACGAACTTCGGCGGCCTTTGGGGGCACGAGTATGCTGCCGGCACGATGCCGATGCCGCGGCCGATGCCCACCCCGATGCCGATGCCCGGCGGCGGCGGAACGGCGCACGTCATGCGCGACGTGATGCATGAGGGCTCGCACCGGTCGGGCGTCGAGGCGGCCACGCTCGGTGCCTTTCGCGCGGTGCTCCGGGACGACAACCGCTGCATCCGCACCATCGCCGCCCGCGTACTGGGGCAGAACGGTCCGGCGGGGACCTACGAGCTGCTCCTCGGGCTGCTGCGCGACGCGAAGCCCGGGCTCCGCGAGACCGGCGCGATCGGTCTCGGCGAGCTCGAGGACTCGCGTGCCATCGGCCCGCTGAGCGACGCGCTGCGGGACGGCGACGTGCGTGTGCGGGCCAGGGCGGCGTGGGCGCTGGGGGAGATCGAGGATGCCGTCGCGATCGACCCGCTCGTCGGAGCGTTACGCGACCGCGCCCCTGAAGTGCGTCGCGTCGCAGCGTGGGCCCTGGGCGAGATCGAGAATGCGCGGGCCGTGCACCCCCTCGGCGACGCTCTGAACGACCCGTCGCTCGACGTGCGCCTCGCGGCGGCCTGGGCACTCGGGGAGATCGAAGACGCGTCGGCCGTGGCCATCCTCGCCACGGCGGCGAAGGATCGTGAGCCCAGGGTGCGCCAGGCGGCGGCGTGGGCGCTGGGTGAGATCGAAAGCGAGCAGGGCGTCGCCCCGCTCGGTCCGCTGGTGCGTGACCCCGCGATCGAGGTGCGCAAGGCGGCCATTTGGGCGCTGGGGGAGATCGAGGCGGCGAGCGGCGTGGCGCCGGCGGCGGTCGGGCTCAACGACTCGGACCCCGACGTGCGCGTGCTCGCTGCGTGGGCGCTCGGCGAGATCGAAGACGAGAGCGGCGTAAAGCCGCTCGCCGCCGCGCTCAAGGACGGCGACATCGACGTGCGGGTGGCGGCGGCGTGGGCGCTCGGCGAGATCGAAAGCCCGCTCGCGCTGGACGCCCTCAAGGCCGCGCAGCAGGACGAAGCCGGCGCCGTGCGCCGGGCGGCGACGTGGGCCCTGCGGCAGATCGACGATGACGACGACCCCCGGGTCCGGGTCCGCGTGCGGCCCCGGGTGAAGATCAAGTCCTGAGTTCGGTCCGGAACATGCGGGCGCGTTCGACCAGCCGGAAATAGTCGACAAGCTCCTCGGCTTCGCGGACCTCGTCCCAGCCGAGGAGCCGTTTCATGCGCTGGGCGACCGACGTCACCACGGCGGTCGCCTGCTCCGCGGATTCGTAGAACAGATGCAGCCGCCGGACGAGCACGTCCTGAATGCGCAGCGCCATCTCCCGCTCGACGGCGTGCGCCACCTCCGCCCAGATCTCCGGCCGCCCCAGCATGATCGGTTCCCCCAGACTACGATCGCGATCGACGAGGTTCAGGACCGCGGGGGCCTCGCTGCCGTAGCTCGCGACGAGGTGGCGGGCGGTGGCGTCCGACGCGCCCCGCGCCCGAGCGCCCTCGACCAGTACGCCCAGCTCCGCCGCTTCGCCCCCGGGCAGCGGCAGATGGTCGGTGGGAGGATGGCGGGCGACGGGGCGGCCGTCGAGCTCGTGCAGCCGCGCCGCCACGCGGTCGACCGCGTCGCGTGCCATCACGCGGTAGGTCGTGAGCTTGCCGCCCGCGATGGTGATCAAGCCCTGCGCGCTCTCGACGATGCGGTGCTCGCGCGACACGTCCGAAGGTGCCGCCGGTGTCGACCGTGTCGCCTCGCCCTGGCGCAACAGCGGACGCAGTCCCGCCCACACCGACACGACGTCGTTCGCGGCGAGGTGCGCCTCCGGAAACGCGGCGTTGGCCGAGCGGAGCAGGTAGGTCACGTCGTCGGCGGTCACGCGCACTTCGTCGGGCGAGGTGTCGGCGTCGGTGTCGGTCGTGCCGACGTACGACAGCTCACCCCACGGCAGGACGAACATCACGCGGCCGTCGATCGGCGAGAACAACGTGATGGCGCGCTCGTTCCCGATCCGCCGGCGGGGCACGGCGACGTGCGCCCCCTTGGTGAGCCGGAGCAAAGGCGGCGCGGTGGGATCGTCCAGCCGCCGCAGCGCGTCCACCCACGGCCCCCCTGCGTTCACGACGACGAGCGCGCGCACGGTGCGGGTCTCGCCGCTCAGGACGTCGCGCACGACCGCGCCGCGTACCCGGCCGTCGGGCTTCAGGAGCGCCGTCACCTCGGCGTAGTTCGCGACTAGCGCGCCGGCCCGGGCGGCGCTCCGCATCGTCGCGAGCACGAGGCGCGCGTCGTCGGTCTGGGCGTCCCAGTAGAGCGCCGCGCCGGTGAGGCCGCGGTCTTTCAGGGCGGGCTCGGCGCGGCGCACCTGCTTGGGGCCGAGCCAGCGGTGGCGCTTGACGTTGCGGAACGCCGCCAGCGCGTCGTACAGCCACATCCCGGCCCGCAGCTGCCAAGCGGGGACGCGCCCGCCGCGGTACACGGGGAACAGGAACGGGAGCGGCCGCACCAGATGCGGCGCGATCCGGAGCAGCACGCGGCGCTCCCGGCTCGCCTCGAAGACGAGGCGAAAGTCGTGCTGCTCGAGATAGCGGATGCCGCCGTGGATGAGGCGCGAGGAGTGGGACGACGTGCCCGAGCCGAAGTCTCCCTTGTCGACGAGCGCGACCCGGAACCCGCGCAGCGCGGCGTCG
>JBGPOM010000011.1:0-13934 GCA_041488075.1 Gemmatimonadota bacterium | reverse complement strand
GTCCGGGACTAGCCCGACGATGAAGAAGACCACGCTGATCGTCAGGTAGGTGGAGATGGCGAAGACGTCCCAGACGAGCGGGGACTTGAAGTTCGGCCAGAGAAAACGCTGGTTCGGGTACGGCAGGAGCCAGTACGCGAACCACATGCGACCGGCGTGAATGAGCGGAAACAATCCGGCCGTCATGACCGCGAACACGGTCATCGCCTCGGCGGTGCGGTACACCGCCGTGCGCCACCCCGAGCGGAACAGGAACAGGATCGCCGAGATCAGCGTCCCGGAGTGCGCGATGCCCACCCAGAATACAAAGCAGGTGATGAACACCGCCCAGTACACGGGATGCGAGTAACCGGCGAGCCCGAGGCCGTAGCGCACCAGGAAGACCAGCGTGACGATCCCGACCGCGAGCAGGGCGACCGCGGCGCCCAGGAGCAGGAAGTAGCCTCGCCCCGGGTTGCCCAGGGTCCGCGCGATGGTGCGCGTGACGTAGTCGTAGGTGATGCGCGGCGCCGCGTCAGCCATCGCTCACGACCCGCGCGAGATACGTGACGGCGGGCTTGGTGTTCAAGCCGGCGAGCACGTGGTAGCCGCGCGGATCACCCGCGAGCTTGGACACTTGCGAGGCGCGGTCGTGGAGGTCGCCGAAGACGATCGCCTCCGACGGGCACGACTGCGCGCACGCGGGGACGATCTCACCGTCGCGCACGGTGCGATCCTCGAGCCGCGCCTGGTTCTGCGCGCCGCGGATCCGCTGGACGCAGAAGGTGCACTTCTCCATCACACCCTTCTCGCGCACCGTCACGTCGGGGTTCAGCAGCATCGGCAGCGGCTCGGGCCACGCCTCCCAGGCGCCGCCCGGCTCGGCGTAATTGTACCAGTTGAAGTAGCGGACCTTGTAGGGGCAGTTGTTGGAGCAGTAGCGCGTGCCCACGCAGCGGTTGTAGACCTGGCCGTTCAGCCCGTCGGGGGTGTGGTAGGCCGCGTACACGGGACAGACCGGCTCGCAGGGCGCGTTGCCGCACTGCTGGCACATCATCGGCGAGCTGACCGCGCCCTGCGGCCGGCCGTGCTCGTCGGTGAGCCAGTAGCGCTCGAGCCGCAGCCAGGCCATCTCCCGGCCGCGCTGCATCAGCTCTTCGCCGACCGTTGCGAGGTTGTTCTCGGCATAGCACGCGGTGACGCACGCCGAGCACCCGGTGCACTTGGACAGATCCACCGCGAGCCCCCAGCGGGGCTGCTCGCCCTGATAGTCGCCGAGCTCGGCCTGCTCGAACTGGCGCTCTTCCCACCACTCGACCGCCTTCTTGGCGTACTCGGGGGTCTCCTCGCTTGGTGGCACCGAACTTGGACCCGTGGGGTGGAACGGCGGGCCGCCGGGAATGAGCGCCTTGGCGCGGGCCAGGCTCAGCACTTCGACCGAGCCCACGCCGCGCTCGCGCGGGCTCCCCTCGGTCGTGACGATGTTGCGGTGCTCACCCGTCTTGGTCGCGGTGGCGCGCACGGCGAAGGTGCGGCCGCCGTAGCCGTTGGCCTGGGCGCCGAGCAGCTCGAAGGCATTGAACGAGCGGTTCTTGGCGTAGCGCCCGTACGCGGCGTGCCCCTGCCCCGTCGGCACGGCGAGGACATCGGGGCGCACGCTGGCGGTGATCCAGACCGGAGCCGAGACGGCGCCGAAGGCCGACTTGAGGAGCAGGAAGTCCCCCGTCGCAACGCCCCACCGGCCCGCGGTGTCGGGATGGACTTCCACCCAGCCGTGCCACGCGATCTTCGAGACCGGGTCGGGGAGCTCCTGGAGCCACGGTTTGTTGGCGCCGCGCCCGTCGTGGAGCACCGGGTGCGGAAAGACGACGATCGTCTGATCCCCGCTCCCTTCCAGGGCGGCTGCCGCCGGAAAGATGCGAGCGGCGCTGTCGGCCAGGCGCACGGAGCGCGCCGGTGCGTCGCCGTAGAGGCCGCCGTGCTGGACGGCGTCCATCCAGAACTGCTCGAAGCTCTGCCCCGCGCCGAAGCGGCGGTGCAGCTCGCGCCAGCGGGTCTGCAGATGATCCTGAAACGTGCCCGTCCGGCCCAGCACCCGCAGCAGCACCTCGCCCGTGTGGCGCGTCTCCGGGAACACCGGCTGCATCGCCGGCTGTTGCAGCGCGAAGACGCCGGCGCGAGGCCTGCTGTCGTTCCACTGCTCGAGCGGGTGCAGGTCGGGGAGGATCATGTCGGCGGCGGCCGCCGTCTCGTCGAGCTGCGACGCGAAGCTGACGGTGTATCCCACCTTACCGAGCGCCTGCGTAAAGGCGCCGGGGAGCGAGTGGGCCGGGTTCGTCCCGTGGACGAAGAGCAGCGCCACCTTGCCCGCCGCCATGTCGGTGGTGAGCGCCGCGACGTCGCCGAACGTCGCGGCATCGCCCACCGCCAGGTCGGGACCGAACTTCACCAGCTTGCCGACCGCGCCGACCACGTAGTTGAGGATGTTCACGGCGGCGACGATCGCGGCGCCGTTCGGGTATTGCGCGGCCATCCCGCCCGCCACGGCGAGACCGCCCTTCGCGTTCGCGAACTCGATCGCCAGCCGGACGATCACCTCCTGCTCGACGCCGACCGCCGCGGCGATGGCCGCGGGAGTATGCCGCCCGAGCAACGCGGCGAGACGGCCCACGTCGGCGGGGAGCGGCGCGAGGCGCCGGCTCACGATCACCTGCGCCAGGGCCAGGGCAAGCGTCCCCTCGGTCCCGGGGAGCGCGGCCACCCATTCGTCGGCGTTCATGCCGGTCAGCGACATGCGCGGTCCCACGAACACGAACTTGGCCATCGAGGCCTCGCGCCCGCCGTCGAAGCCGTGGGCGCGCGCGAAGCCGTTCTGGAACGTGACCGGCGACAGCCACGTGTCGAGGAAGTCTGCGCCGAACGACAGCACGTACTTCGCGTTGGCGAAATCGTATGCCGGGACGGCGGCGGTGCCGAAGGCGAGCCGGTTCCCGGCCCGCAGCGCTTCGAAGCCGAACGGCTCATAGCTCAGGCGGCGGCCGCCCACCCGGTGCATCCATTCGTCCACAAGGTCGCCGAAGGCCGAGGAATCCGCCCCCGTGAGGAAGACGATCCCATGTCCCTGGGCCGCCGTGACCTTGGCCTGCAGCCGGGTGATCGCGTCGTCCCAGGCGATCGGGTCGTATCCGCCCGCAGCGTTCCGCACCTTCGGGCCGGTGACGCGGTCGGGGTTGTAGAGTCCTTGCAGCGCCGCCTGGCCGCGGGCGCAGAGCCGGCCCCGGTTGATGGGCGACTCGGGGTTGCCCTCGATCTTGACCGCCCGCCCTTCGCGCACGCGGACGTGGATGCCGCACCCGGCGGCGCACTCCCGGCAGGTGGAGGCGTAGTACGTGGCCGTGCCCGGGATTTGATCCTCGGGCTGGATCAAGTAGGGGATCAGCTTTTCCGTCGGCTCCGGGCCGATGCCGCACGCGGAGAGCGTCGCCGCCCCGGCGCCCGCCACGCCGAGCACCTTGAGAAACCGTCTGCGATCCATGCCCTCGGTCATCGCGATCCGGCTCCGCCTAGTAGTGACACACGGTACAGTCGCGGCTCACTTTATTCGGCTTGTTCGCCACGTGGCAGCGCACGCACCACCCCATCCGCAGCGTGGAGACCTGGTACACCTGGGGCATGCGCTGCACCTCGCCGTGGCACTTGGTGCACGACTGGGCGCCGAGCGCCTTGATGTGCCGCTGGTGGGGAAAGCGTACGAATCCCGGCAGGGCGTGGACGCGGGTCCACTCGGGCGGCTTCCGCTCGCGCCAGGCGTCGCGAACCTTCTTGATCTCCGCCTGGTGCGAGGGGGTGGAGCCGCCGATCAGCTGGTGGCAGCCGATGCACGTCTGCAGCGCGGGGATCCCCGGCTCGCTCGAGACCGCTGCCGAATAGTGGCAGTACATGCAGGGGATCTGGTCCTGGCCGGAGTGGATGTCGTGACGGAAGAAAATCGGCTGGCGGGGACCCTGGAGACCCCCCGTATCGCTGACCACTGGCGCCTGGTATCTCCCGGTGGACTGTGCGCTCAGAGCCGCGGCTGAAAGGGCGAGGCACAGCCACACCACGGGAGTCTTCGTCATCAATGCGAGGGCCTCGATGGCGAATCGGTGAAACAGGTTTGCGGGCCCCCGAATGTATCCCCGCCGGGGAAGCCGACACAAGTAGGAGCGCAGCACGCTGCGCGCTTACTCCGGACGGGCCAGCAGCTGATACTTCAGCCGCACGACGTCGACGAACGCCGTGACCGCCTCCAAATCCGCGAACTCCATCCAGCAGTGCCGCACGCCGCTCACCACGCTGCCCTCGCGCACCGCCTGCTTGATGATGCGCGGCAATCCATTCGTCGCGCTGATCTCCTGCTCCTCCACACCGGTCAGGACGAACGTGCCGCTGACGCCTGACTGCATCGGATGCAAGTACCCGAGTTTGCGCCCGCCGACTTCGTACATCCACACCCATTTCCACGTCGTGCCGAGGTAGACGACTTGCTCGGTGACGTGCCGTAACGCACGCAGCTGCTCGCGCGCTTTCTTGAACCGCTGGGCGGCGCGCGGTGGGAGGTCGCGGACCGGCTGATCGGCTTTGGGCCGCTGCCGCGGGCTCAGGTAAAGGTGGGTGGCCCAATAGCCTGCGGGCTGTTTGGTCATGGCGCCCCAAAGCTACAGGCAGGGTCAAGACCGATTCCCGAGTTAATCACTCGGAATAGACCAGCCGCGCGGCCACCCTGAACCGGACCGGGTCGAGCAGCCGTCCGCACGCCTGCTGCGGCACCGCCATGCGCCCCTCCTTCCCCATCGCGAGCTTGATCACGTCGCTGTTGCGTCCGTACCACCGCGCCGACGGCTCCAAGTCGGATGGGTACACGCAGCGCGGGAGCGAGGCCACGGCGAGCACCGCCTGCGACCCGATCCCCGATTCCGGCATCGTGCCGGCCCACAGCTCGGCGCCATACTCCTCGGCCAGCCGGTAGATGCGGCACACTTCGGACAGCCCCCCGACGCGATGCACTTTGATGTTCCAAATCTTGGGCCCGCCCAGCGCCATGATCTGGCGCGCCGCGCGGGCGTCGCGCAGCGTCTCATCGAGACACAGGGGCGTGCGCAGGGTCTGACCGAGCCGGACGTGGCCGACGAGCTCGTCGGGCGCGAGCGGCTGCTCGATGTAGAGGAGTCCGGCATCGTCCAGGGCGCGGAGCGCGGCTTCGTCGCGCGGCCACTCGTAGGCGCCGTTCGCGTCCACGGTCAAGGGGAGGTCGGTGCCCGCCATGCCAGCGCGGGCGGCCGCGACGGCCGCCGCGTCCCACCCCGGGGTGACTTTGATCTTGACCCTGCGGTAGCCGCGCTGCACCGCTTCGTACACCCAGCGAGTGAGGACGTCGGCTTGTCGTTCGGGGGGAATCCCGAGGGCGACGCCGCAGGCCACCGTTCCCGCCGGGGCGAGCCCCAGGCGCTCACCCAGCAGCGCGGCGAGACCGGTCCCGCGCAGGTGCGCCGCGAGATCCCAGGCCGCCGTCTCGACGCCGGCGCGGGCGAACCAGTTGCCGCGGATGCTCTCGCGCAGCAGGCCATCCACCGCCTCGGGCGAGTCGCAGTCCCGGCCGACGACCCGCGGCAGCAGGACGCGCTCGATCAAGTCGCGCGCGCTCGCCAGCGTTTCCTCGGAGTAGAACGGCAAGTGAAACGGCGGAGACTCGCCGTACCCCACGTGGCCCGCGTCATCGTGCAGGACGACGATGAGCGAGCGGCGCTCCGCGATGGACCCGCCGGAGATCACGAACGGCTCGACCAGCGGCAGGGTCAGCTCGTACAGGTCAGCGCGGGCGATGCGCATCGGCCGCGAGATCCAAGAAGTGGAGCTCCCCGCCCCGCCGCTCCAGGGCGCCCCGGGTCTCGAGGTCGAGCATCCCCGCGATCAGGCCCTCCGCGGGGTCGAAGACGAGCTGATGCAGCGCGCGCTGCGTGCGGGAACCGTCGGTCGCGGCATACTCCTCGAGTGGCACTTGGAAGAACGTGTGCACCTGTACGCTCTCGCAGCCGCGGCGGGCATACTCGAGGATCGCACGCCCTGACGCAATGCCACCCGTCCCGGAGAGTTCCGGGATCCCCGGGCTGGCGCCCGGGGTCAGCCGAGCCAAGACGCGCAAATTGCGCTCCATCAATTCCGGGCCGCCGTACGCCACGCCCCGCTCAGGGTCGAACAACCGGTTGAAGACGACGAGGGCATCGGCACCCCCGGCCGCGTGCATCATCTCGAGCTGGAACGCGTCGTCGAAACGCGCATTCATGAGCTTCACCGCGAGGCGCACCGCCGCCTGAGCGCGAATGCGGGCGGGTACCTCGTGCAACCAACGGAGGATCTGCGCCCGCTCGCCGGCCAGCGGGTCGCCGGCCAGCGTCGGCGAGAAGTCCTTCTCGAGGAGCAGCAGCGGCTCGCCCCACGCGCCCGCGAGCGCCCGCGTCGTGAACGCGTACTCCGCGTCCTTGAACGGCTCGTCGAGCCGCGGCAGGTGGTACTTCACCGATGGCACCACCAGCAGGCGGCCGCTGCGGGTGAAGTCGCGCCCCGCGCGCACGAGCGCCAGGTATTCGTCGAAGGAACGGTCCCACCCCCGCCCTTTCCAGGTGACGGTCCACCCTTTCCCGCGGCGTTCGACTTTCATCTTAGTCTCATGAACCGCCCAGGCGGCCATCGACTGGGCGCCGGCCGCGTCCTGCGCGATGACGGTTTTCAGGACGGCGAACGCAAGCCCGGCGTCGGCGTCCGTGGCGAGCTGCCCTTCGTTCAAGGACAACTGCCCGGACCCTTTGCCGATGGGATGTGGGATCGTCTCGCCGAGGTAACGAGCGGCGAGGTCGATGCCGTACTGCTCGCGCACGTGCGCGGGGAACTCACGCGGCAACGCGCGCTTGAACCGCTCGAAGTCAGCCGCGAGCTGCGCGCGCATCCCGCACCGCCCGGCGCACGATCTCCCGCTCCGCCGGAGCCAACGCCGGGCCCCACGGGTCATCGCAGGCGTCGTCCGGAATCACGCCGTCGGCGGCGAGCGCCCACAACATCCGGCGGACGTAGCCCTCCATGGGAGGAACGAAGGTGACCTGTGCAAAGGCGTCTAACTGCGTGGAGAGGCGTAGAAAGGCGTGGGGGTCGCCTTGGCGGCGGGCCTCGAGCAGCGCGTGCTGCAGATCGGTGAGCGCCGCACCCATCCCGATGAGCGCCGCACGGGCACCGAGCATGAGCGAGTAGCCGAGGAACCGGTCCTCGCCCGTGATGAGGAGCTTGTCTGGGTGCGCGCCCACGAGCGCGGCGATCCGCTGGAACGTCATCACGGAGTCGAGCGTCGCCACCTTGATCCCCGCGACGCCCGGTAGCGCGAGAATGGCGTGGAGCGTGGCATCGTCGTAGGCGACGCCGCCCGCCGCCTCGTAGAGATAGAAGGCGATGACGGGCAGCTCACCCGCCAGCGCAGCGTGGTAGGCCACCGCATCGATCGCTCGGGGGAACGCGAGCAGGGCGTCGGCGCCGCCTCGCTTCGCCTCGCGGGCCATCTCGACCGAGCTCGCGCCCGCCACAATCGCCTTGCCCGGGAGCGCGGCTCGCCACTCGGCGAGCACGGCCCGGCGCTGCTCGGGGGAGAGATGTGGGCCTCGCCCCGTGTGGGCCCAGACGGCCACACCGGCAATCGCTTGCCCGGCCATCCATTGGGCGTAGGATCGCTGCGCGTCCTCGGCGAGCGTGGAGGCCCGGAACGGTACCGGGACCGCGGGGATGAGACCCCACTGGAGGCGGGCGGCGAGCGTTATGCGAGGAGCCCTTGCTGCACGTTGGTCGCCTCAATCGCCGCCCGCTGGCCGGCAGGAAGGTCGAGCAGATCGAGCTTCGCGACGCTTGTTTCCGGCAGGCGCAGCGGCTGCCCCGTTCCGAACACGAACCGCCCGGCGCCCACTGTTTCGAGCAGCGTGGCCAGATGATCCTCGGGGGGTCCCCAGATCCAGCAGATGTCCCACCAGATGCGCCGCGCTTCCTCCGGCGTCGAGCCGAAGTGCACCTCCTCGACGAAGCCGCGGTCGGCGTGCGTCACGAGCAGCCGCACGTCGGCATCTTCCCGGATCAGCGCCCGCACCGCGGCCGCGGGCAGGTCGGGCACGATGTCGTTGGGATGGCGCTGGCGGCCGTCCTCGAGCCGTGCGGCGAGCATCAAGGGAATCCGCGCGGTACCGCACGCGGCGGCGAGGACGCGCATCTGGCCGCCGGCGGGGTCGAGCCCCAAGTAGAGGGGGTCGCAGCGCACGGCAGGCGCGCCCGCGTTCACGGCGTCGGCCAGCCCCTGCTCCCACTGCGCGAGCCCGGGATGGACGACGGGCACGGGCTTGAAACGCTTCTCGCGGCGCGCGGTCTCGAAGAGCCACGGGTTTCCCTCGGTGGGGTCCCGCCAGAAGAGGCTCGGCAGGTGCGTGACCCACGCCTCGTCGATCTCGGCGCGATCGAGCGCTTTGACGAGCGCGTCGGGTGACGTGCCCGGCACCTTGCGCCACGGATAGGCGCCGAGGAAGGCGTTGACGTCGATGCGCATCAGTCGGCGGGGAACGCGCCGGGCGGAAAAATGCGGACGGCGTTCCTCCAGCGGACGAGGGACAGCTCGTCCTTGTTGAGCAGCGTCTCGAGGTAGCGGAGCTTGGCCCAGCCGGTATCCATCGTGAGATCGGTTCCCCACAGCAGCCGGCTCACGCCGGCCGCGTCAACGCAGGCCTCGAGCATCCCGCCGTCCACACCACTCCCGGAGAGATCGACGTACACGTTCGGGACGTCGCGCACGGCGTGGAGCGAATGGAGCCAGTCGCCCCCGCCCCCGATGTGCGCGAGGATGAACGGCACCTCGGGGTGGCGCCGCGCGAGAGCGCACAGCTCGGCGGCGTCGGACGCTTCCTGGCCCGGCCAGTCCCGCCGGCGATGTTGCCAGACGTGTTGCAGGACGGGGACGCGGAGCTCCCGCGCCAGCACGCAGACCGGATCGAGCAGCGGGTCATCGGCACGCCGGCTGGCGGCGAGCTTGATGCCGATCATGCCGGCGGCGAGGCAGCGAGCGATCTCGGCGCGAGCGTGCGCGGTGTAGTTGGGGTTGACGCACGCGTAGCCACGGATCCGGGTGGGGTGCGCGCGCTGGAGAGCGAGTAGGGCGTCGTTCCCGTGCGTGACGTCCGGTGGCGACGGAAGGTAGACCGGCGACGTGCGCCCCCAGCTGCCGAGGATCGACGCCACGTGGACGCTGATCCCGATCTTCTCGCCCGCTGCCAGGCGGCTGGCGTTGCGCTCGCGCCAGTCGGCGCGGGGGGCGCCGTCGTGATAGAAGTGAGCGTGGACGTCGACGAGCATGTGGCTCAATCTGCAATCTTTGTTATCTTGGGGCCACCAACCGCCAACGGGAGAATCCATGCCGCTCATGGACCGGGCCAAGTCTATCCTGCTCGAGCCGAACGCCACGTGGAAGACCATCGACGCCGAGTTCACCAAGCCGGGGGACCTGTGGCGAGGTTACATCTTGCCGCTGGCCGCCCTCGGACCAGTTTGCACGGCGATCGGCATGTCGCTGTTCGGCCTGCGGGTACCCCTGGTCGGCGCGACCTTCCGCGTGCCGATCACGACCGCGCTGACGCAGGCAGTCGTGGGTTACGTGCTGGCGCTGGTCGGGGTGTTCGTGATCACGCAGATCATCAACGTCGTTGCCCCGTCCTTCGGCGGGCAGAAGAACGACGTCCAAGCGCTCAAGGCGGCGGCATACTCGAGCACCGCAACCTGGGTGGCCGGCGTGTTCAACCTGATCCCCGCGCTCGCCATCGTCGGCCTGCTGGTCTCGCTCTACAGCCTCTATCTATTGTATGCCGGGCTGCCCGTCGTCATGAAGACGCCGAAAGACAAAGCGCTGGGCTACACGGTCGTGGTGATCATCGCCGTGATCGTCGTCGCGTTGATCGTGGCAGCCGTGTCGGCGGCGTTCCTGCCCGGGTACGCAGGGCTGCGGCCCCGGGTCTAGCCCGCGGCGGCGCCCAACACCTCGTCGAGGATCTCGAGGGCGCGGTCCACCGCGCCCTCGTCATGGGCGAGGGAGACGAAGTTGTAGGCGGTCCGCTTGAAGAGGAGACCGCGCTTGGCGCAGCCCACCGCCACCGCGCGGGAGAGATCTTCGGTCGCGTAGTGCAGGAAGCACATCTCGGCCATTCCCGCCACCCCGGCGATCGCGTCCGGATGTTTGCGCTGCAGGCGGTGCAGGCCGTGGAGCAGGCGCGTACCGACGCGGTGAAGGTGGTCGCACACGGCCTCCCGCTCGAACGCCTCGAGCGTCGCCCGCGCCGCCGCCAGCGCGACCCCCTCCGTCGCCAACGTCGAAGAGATCCAGGTGCGGGTCGCACCGGCCATCAGGTCGGCCCGCCCGCCCACCACCGCCAGCGGGAAGCCGTTCGCGAGCGCCTTGCCCAGCACGGCGAGATCGGGCCGCACGCCGTAGCGTTCGGCGGCTCCGCCGATGGCGAGGCGGAAGGCGGTCTTGATCTCGTCGAAGATCAGCACGGCGCCCACGCGCTGTGTCTCCGCCCGCAGCGTCTCGAGCCACTCCCGGCTCGGCTCCGCCACCACCACCGGCTCGACCACGACCGCGGCCAGCTGGCGGCCGCGCTCTCGGATCATCTCCCGCGCCGCTGCGACGTCGTTGAACGGCAGCTCGGAGAACAGCGCCCGCACGCCCGCCGGAATTCCCTCCGCCCCACCCTGGCACCAGTCGAGCCAACCGTGATAGCCGCACCCCAGCACGTGGTCGCGGCCCCCCCCCGTCGCCACGCGTGCGATGCGCACCGCGGCCGCGACCGCCTCCGCTCCCGTCTTGAGGAACCGCACGCGCTCGAGCCACGGGATGCGCGCCGCGAGCGCCTCCGCCAGTTGCTCCTCGGCGACGGGCGGGAGCGGCCCGACCACGCCGTCGGCGATGGCCTGCTCGGCCGCCTGATTCACCGCGGGATAGCCGTACCCCAGGGCGACGGCGCCGAGCGCCATCACGTAATCGAGATACTCCCGGCCCTCCGCGTCCCACACCCGGCACCCCGCCGCGCGCGCCAGACGGGCCGGCACGTCGGGCCCGGGGTCGGGACCGAACAGGGCGTCGGGCCGCTTGCTACCGGTCGACGTGAAGCCCGGAACGCGCCAGTCGCTCACCGTATTTCACCACCTCGATGGCCATCGCGCGGAGCAGCTTGACCTCACGCAGGTCGAGCGGCGTGCGGTGCGCGAGCTCCCGCATCGTGCGCATGATTCCTTCGGCGTTGCGCGTCTTGAAGAAGTCGATCGCGGCCAGGGCGCGGTCCACGTCGGCGAACAGGCGCTCGAGCTCCTGGGCGGCCGCGGGCTCGGACGCGCGGCGTGGCGCCTTGAAGGGCAGCGTCTCCGCGCCGCGCGCCAGCGCCAGCTCGTACAGCATGATGACCGCCGAGTGCGCGAGGTTCAGCGACGGGTACGACGCCTCGGTCGGGATGGTCACGACGCGATGGCAGCGGTCCAGCGCGTCGTTCGTGAGCCCCTTGTCTTCGCGCCCGAACAGCAGCGCCACCGGGCCGTCGTCCGCCAGGACGGTGATCTCGGCGGCCGCCTGGCGCGGCCGCTGCACGTTGCGCTTCGCCGTGCGCCCCCGCGCGGTCAGCCCCACGACGTGCACGCAATCGGCGATCGCCTCGCCCAGCGACGCGAACGTCCGGACCCGCGCGAGCACGTCCGCGGTCTGGTGCGCGATGCCTTCCACCCGATAGGCATCGTACTCGCGCGGCTGCACGAGGCGCAGGTCCCGGCAGGCGAAGTTCTTCATGCCGCGCACGACGTGGGCGATGTTGACGAGGTCCTGGGGTTGGTCGAGCACGACGATGATGCTCATAGGCTCATGCCACGAGCTCGAGCACGCCGAACCGCACCGGATCCTGCCGATCGCCCCGCAGCCACACCCACCCGTCGCCTCCGCTCCACACGAGCTGCCCGGCGCGCCGCACGCGGCCGGGGAGCATTTCATTAATGATAAGGTCGAAGCCCACCCGCCCGCCGATGTGAGGCCGCGCCGCGGCGGGCCATGGCACGCGTACCGTCACGCGGTAGCCGCGCTCGGTGCGCTGCCAGCCGCCGCGGACCCCTCCCCCGCCGCCCTTCCCCCCCCCGCTGGCGTCGCCGGCGCTGTCGGTCGTGGCCGTTGCCCGCACGCCGGGTCCCTCCGCGTCGGGCACGATGAGGTATCCGACGTACCCGTTCTCCCGTCCCTCTCCCCCATCCGCCGCGACGTACACTTGCAGGCCATCGGAGTGAATGTCGTCGGGCTCGTTGTCGAGACCGAGCGGCGGCGCGCCTGGGGCCCGGAGACAGAGGTCGGGTTTCGTGACTTCGACCGCCAAATAGAGCGCCGCCTCGTCCCAAGCGGTGTAAGCGACCGCCGAGAGCTCGTCGGGGCCGGGGTAGGCGTCCTCGCTGCGCCGGTACTGGTCTTCGAGCGCGAGAAGCAGCGGCTCCGACACGTCGAACCCGGCCAGCGTCCCGTCGAGCGGCGGCGCGCCGCCGACCCGCAGCGCCGCCGCCACTGCCCGCGTCGGACCCTCGAGCTCGAGCAGCGGCGTGAACGGCGGCGCGATCTCGCGGGCCCCACGCAACGACCGCCGGGAGAGCGACGCGCCATCCCCCGGCACCTCGATCTCCCACGCCGCGCCGGTGAAGTGGTGGTGCTCCACGCCGCCGGCCGTCTCGACCTCGACGGATTCGCCGCTCGCGCGCACGGCGCGCACCCGCGGCGCGCCCGTGTGTGGCTCGAGCACCGTCACGAACCGCAGGTTGCGCCCGCGGCTGCGGGCCACGTAGAACGTCTCCCGCTTCCCGCGTCCCGGCGGTCCCGGCCCCTCGGCGCGCAGCAGCTCCCCGGCGAACAGCAGGTGCGCCGTGAGCTGTGCGTTGCGGGCCGCGTGTTCCAGGCGCAGGGGCCCGGGGCCGGGGGCGTCGGGCACGAACCGCTCGATGCGCGTCACGAACTCGTCCGCCAGATCGGCCGCTTCCCACCGCCCTGACGTCACGACATCTCCGCTGCCCCAGAGGTGCCACGGCAGCTCGAGCACGCGGTCCTCGCGCCCCGCGAGCTCGACGACGTCCACGACGTACGCCGGACCCGATACGACGGTCCGGGTGACATCGCCGTAGCGGCCGCGCACCCAGGCCCAGTCGTCCTGGACGTCGAACATCTCGCAGACGGCGTCGCCGGGCGGCTGGGACGCACCGTCCAAGCGCGGCGCGTTATGCGCCAGGGTCGAGCGATACCAGAAGAGATCGCGCGATACGTAGGAGCCGGTACCCGGATCCGGCAGCCAGTGTACCCCGCCCGCGTGCAGCGTGAGGTGCAGCCGGTCGGGGTGACCGTGCCCGCCGCCGTACAGCCCGCATTCGAGGCCGGTGTAGTGGTGCCCCGCGCGCAGCACCGCGAGGCCCTGCGACTCGAGTAGCACACTCTCGGGCCGCCACGCGTCGGCGTCGCCCGAGAGCTCGGGCGCCATTTCGAGCAAGGACCACCAGGAGAGCGAGCTGCGTGCGCCGCGCGCCGTGCCCCCCTCGCCGCCGACGTCGTGCAGGTAGGATTCGAACAGCTCCGGCTCCGGAGCGGGAACGCGGTAGAGCGTGACGAGCCAGTTGGCAAGGTCAGTCCCGCTCAGCGCGGACTGCGCGCCGCGCGCCAACCGAGCCAATCCGATCTCCCAAAGCTCAAGGTACATCGGCTGGGCGAGCGACACGCCGAAGCGGGAGTCCTTCCGCGCCGGGAAGGTGCAGTCGGGGAGCGCGGAGAGGGCCGGCGCGCGCAGCGCCGCCGAGACCCGCTCGGCGAGGCGGGGCTCGCCGTAGCAGTCCACCCCGGCGAGCCG
>JBGPOM010000010.1:0-14110 GCA_041488075.1 Gemmatimonadota bacterium | reverse complement strand
GGGTTCGATCTCAACGATCTCGGCTTCCTATCGCGCACCGGGATCGTCAACATGCACGTTGGCGGCGGCCGGACCTGGACCAAGCCGGGGAAGCTGTTCCGCTACGCCGAGGCGGGCGGCGCGCTGTTCCGGAACTACGACTGGGACGGCAACATCAATTGGTCGGGGGTCTTCCACTTCGGGTACGTCCAGTTCCGCAACTACTACTGGATCAACTGGAATGCGGCGTACAACCCGTGGACCGTGAACAACCGGCGCACGCGCGGCGGCCCGCTGACGCTCTCGCCTCCGGGCTACCAGCTCGGCTTCGACGCGGGGACCGACAGCCGCAAGACCTTCACGCTCGGCGCCGGCGCGGGCACCTACTATCGGTCGCGCCAGGACGTGGAATGGTGGAGCTACGCGAACGTGCAGTACCGGCCCGCGGCGAACGTGTCGATCACCGTCGGGCCCAATTTCTCCAAGGCCCGGAATCCGCTGCAGTACGTCGACGCGATCCCCGACACGGCGGCGATTGCAACCTACGGGACGCAGTACGTCTTCGCCCGCCTGCGCCAGACGGAGCTGTCGGCGGGGATTCGCCTGAACTGGACCTACAGCCCGGCGTTGTCCTTGCAGCTGTACGCTCAGCCGCTCATCTCCGCGGGGAAGTACGACGCCTTCAAGCAGCTGGCGCAGCCGCGCAGCAACGATTACACCACGGCCGCGGCGCCCTACAACCCCGACTTCAACTTCAAGTCGCTGCGCGGCAACGCGGTGCTCAGGTGGGAGTACCTGCCCGGTTCCACGCTCTTCTTCGTGTGGACGCAGAGCCGGTCGGACTACGAGGACGTCGGCGATTTCCAGTTCGGCTCGTCGATGCGCCGGATGTTCCGCGCGCCGGCCGAGAACATCTTCATGGTCAAGGCCACGTATTGGTGGAATCCGTGATCGATCCCGACGCCGGGGTCGGGTCGGGCGTTGGTAGGGGTACGGCATTGTGCCCCTACAGGTTTCCCGGACGTCTACACGTTTCCGGACCTTTCCATCCATCCGATTCCATCGAATGGGATTCGTAATGATGTACCACCGGATCCGGTGAAGGGCCGCTGGGTCGCGCACGATGTGTTCGAAATAGTTGCGCTGCCAGACCTTCTGTCCGGGCGTGTGGCGTTGCGCATTGATGCGTTTCGTGACTTCCGCCTTGTAGGTGCCAAGGATCGTCGACAGGGATCCCGGCACGGCGTCTCCAAAGCGGCGGGGTCGGTCGGGGGCGACCGGAGCGTCGACAAGACACAGGATCCCGTGAACGTGATCGGGCATCACGACGAATGCGTCCAGGTGGACGTGCGCTTGGCAACGAGGAATCTCACGCCAGCACGTCTTCGCGATGCGTCCGGCCGCGCTCAACTGGACACGTCTCCGCACGACCTCCCCGAACGTGGGGACGCGGGCGGCCGCGCAAATGGTGACGAAGTACGTGCCGGAGCGATAGTCGTGTTCGGGGAGGCGAACCGATCGTCGACCACGCACCCCGAACGGGAACATCCTTCCCGCAGCCACAGATCCGATGGTCACGCACGATCATGTCGTCGGGGTAACCGAACGAATTCGGGGAGGACCGTTTTCCCGCGCGATGGCCAAACCCGATTCGGGAACGGTCGGACGTAGGGGCACGGTATTGCCGTTGCCGCTACGCGACCCCGGGTCGATGTCACACGTAGGGGCACGGCATTGCCGTGCCCCTACACGACCCCGGGTCGATGTCAGAGCCCATCCGTCGGCGGCCGCGGCGGCGCCGGCACGAAGTGATTGAGCGGGCCGTGCCCGCTGCCGCGGCCCAGTCCGGGCGCTGCCGCGATGGCGCGGTGCACGAAATCGAGGGCGTCGGCGACGGCCTGCTCGAGCGGCCGGCCGAGCGCAAGCCCCGCGGTGATGCCCGCCGAGAGCGTGCAGCCGGTTCCATGGGTCGACGTGGTGTCGATCCGCGGATGCGTGAAGCGCCGCGCCGTTCCGCCCTGCACCAACACGTCCACGATCTCATCTCCTTCGAGGTGCCCGCCCTTCACGAGCGCCGCGCCCGCGCCCATGCGCACGAGCGCGCGGCCGGCACGCTCCATCTGCTCGGGGGTGCGCACCTGCTCCTGCACCAGGATTCCCGCTTCGTCGAGATTGGGCGTCACGAGGGCGGCGAGCGGCACGAGCCGCCGGGCGATCAGTAGGGGCACAGCATGCCGCGCCACTACTGAGTCGTCGAACAGCACGTCGCCCGACGTGGCGACCATTACGGGATCGAGGACGTAATTGGGGAAACGATACCGGGCGATGCTCGCCGCGACGGTCTCGACGAGGTCCCCGGAGCCCAGCATCCCGCTCTTCACGGCGTCGGGGGGCAGGTCCAGGGCAAGGGCGTCGATTTGTTGGGCGACGAGGGTGGGGGACAGCGCCTGCCACGCCAGCACGGCGACGGTGTTCTGCGCGGTTACCGCGGTGATCACGCTCGTGCCGAACACGCCGAACTGATGGAAGGTCTTCAGGTCGGCCTGGATCCCCGCGCCACCCCCCGAGTCCGACCCCGCGACCGTGAGCGCGACTCTCACCGCGTCACCAGCTTGGCGAACGCGGCCGGGGGGCCCATGTTAAGGGGTACGCCGACGAGCACGGGGGGGGAGGTTTGCATCGCCAGTAATCTGCAGACAACGGTCCGGGATCTTCAACGGCGCAAGGCGCGGGGCCGCCGCGGCCTCGCGGTGCTGGAGGGGGTGCGGCTGGTGGAGGAGGCGCTGGCGGCGGGCCTCGAGTTCAAGGGCGCCCTCGTTTCCCCCGACCTCGCCCGCACCACACGGGGCCAGGCGCTGGTCGCCGACCTCGCGAGCCACGCGGTGCCGGTCGAGCCGGTCGGTGCGCGCGCCTTCAGCCAGCTCGCGGATACCGAAACGCCGCAGGGGATCCTCGCGGTGGTGGCGCCGCGCGTATGGACGGTCGCGGACGTGTCCCCCGCGCCGGGCGGCGCTGTGCTGGTGGTGGACGGGGTGCAGGACCCGGGGAACCTGGGGACGCTGATCCGCACCGCCCACGCTCTGGGCGCGGCGGCGACGGTCATCCTGCGGGGCACCGCGGATCCGATGAACGCCAAGGCGCTGCGGGGCGCGATGGGCGCCACGTTTCGCCACCCCGTCGTGCCGCTCGATGACGCACCGTTCATTGCATGGGCGCGGCGGCGTGGCCTGATCCTCTGGGCGGCGGCGGTGGACGGCGTGCCGCTCCCGCGCGCGCTCGACGCGAGCATCGACAGAGAGGAGCTCATCGCCGTGATCGTGGGAAACGAAGGCGCCGGCATCCGGCCGCAGCTCAATGCCATTTCGGCGCAACGCGTCGCGATCCCGCTGGCGCGCGGGGCGGAGTCGCTCAATGTCGCCGTCGCGGCGGGGATCCTGCTCTACGAGGTGCTGCGTGGGCGTTGACGTCTTCATCGTCGTCGCCGCCGTGCTCGTGGGGCTTTGCTTCGGCAGCTTCCTCAACGTCTGCATCCTGCGCCTGCCGCACGACCAGTCGCTCGTGCGGCCCCGGTCCACGTGCCCCCAGTGCAAGCAGCCGATCGCCTGGCGCGACAACATCCCCGTCGTGTCCTGGCTGTGGCTGCGCGGCAAGTGCCGCTGGTGCCACAAACCCATCTCCGTGCAATACCCGCTGATTGAAGCGCTGGTCGGCGTGTTGTTCGGCGTGTCGGTCCTGGCGTATGGAGCGTCGCTGCACGCCGTCAGCGCGGCGGTGTTCGGGACGTTGCTGCTCGGCATCGGCATCACCGACGCGCGCCACTACCTGATCCCCGACGAGTTCTCGCTGGGCGGGCTCGTGCTGGGGCTCGCGCTCGCCCTGGGCGGCGGCGTCCCCGGGTTTCTCCAGGCCCTGCTCGGGGCGGCGGTGGGCTTCGCACTGCTGTGGGGCGTGGCGCAGGCGGGCGCCTGGGTTTTCAAGGAAGAGGCGATGGGGGGTGGCGACATCAAGATGATGGCGATGGTCGGCAGCTTCGTGGGGTGGCGCGGCGTGCTGCTCACGGTGTTCGCCGGCGCCGCCCTCGGCTCGCTGATCTTCGTCCCGCTGTCCATCAAGAAGAAGCGTCTCGTGCCGTTCGGGGTATTCCTCGCCGTGGGGGCGGCCGTGACCTACGTGTTCGGCGACGCCATCCTCGCCTGGTACGGGCACTTCCTGCAAAGCGACTGAGCATCCCATGGACGATCCGTTCGAAGGACTGTTCGACACCACCGATGTGCTGGAACGCGTCGGGATCGATCTCACCGCGCTGGCGCGCCGCGGCGATCTCGAGCCGGTGCGCTGCCGCGACGCCGAGATCGCCCGCGTCGTCGACATCCTGCTGCGCCAGGGGAAGAACAATCCCGGGCTCGTGGGGCGGGCCGGCGTCGGCAAGACCGCCATCGTCGAGGGGCTGGCGCAGCGCATCGCCGCGGGCGAGGTCCCCCCGGCGCTCAAGGACGCGCGCATCCTCCAGCTCGACCACGTGGCCCTGCTCGCCGGCACCTCGTTCCGCGGCCAGTACGAAGACCGGATCCGCCGCCTCGTGAGCGCGCTCTCGGCCGACGCCGACCTGATCCTGTTCGTCGACGAGCTGCACAACCTGATCGGGCAGGGTACCGCCATGGGGGCCGCGATGGACGCGGCCAACATGCTGAAGCCCGCGCTGGTCCGCGGGGACGTCCGGGTGATCGGCGCGACGACGGGCGAGGAGTACGACAAGTGGATCCGGCAGGATCCGGCGCTCGAGCGCCGCTTCCAACCGGTGACGATCGAGGAGCTCGACGCGATCCAGACGTGGGAAGTGCTGGTGGCACGGCGGCCGCGCTTCGAGCGCCACCACGCCGTCGCCATCGCCGACGACGCCCTCAAGGCCGCGATCGTCCTCACCGACCGGTTCGTTCCCGAGCGTGCGCGTCCCGACAAGGCGATCGACGTCCTGGACGAAGCCTGCGCCCACGCGCAGGCCACCGCGCAGGTGTCCCCGGAGCTCGACCGGCTGATCCGAGAACGCCGCAAGGTCGAGGCCCTGATCCGGCGTGGCGCGGCCGAGAGCCGGCCCGCCGCGGAGCCGATGCCGGACCTGGCGACCGTGCTGGACCAGGTCGTGGCGGACTTCCAGGAGCTGCTGGGCGGCGAAGGACGGCGGAAGACGGCGGAGGCTCCTGCGCCGACCTCCGCCGACGTTCACCGTCCGGCGACGCTCGCCGATAGGCGAGCGGAGCTCGACGGCCTGCTGCGCGCGGAGCTCGAGCGGCAAGGGATCGTCGTGTCGGGGCGGGACGTCGCCCGCGTCGTGGGGGTGGCGGTGGGGAAGGGGATCGAATGGGCCGGCTGATGCCGGCGGCGGCGCTCGGCGCCCTTGCCGTCTGCTTCGGGTGTCGCGAGCGGGCGGAGGCGGTGCAGAGCGAGGCCGACCTGCGCGACATGGTGCGGCGCATGATGCCCGTCGTGGCGCAGGCCGCCCAGCTCTCCTTCAAGCGGGAGCCGCTCGTCCTGCGCCGCTCGCGCGATCAGGTGCGCGAGTACGTCATCCACAAGTTCGACCAGGACCTCCCACAGGGGGAGCTCGCCGGCCTCGAGTCGGCGCTCCGGCTGTTCGGGTTGATCCCCGATACGCTGGAGCTCCGCCCCACGATGATCGACCTGCTCACCGAGCAGATCGCGGGCTACTACGACCCCGACTCGAACGCGCTGTACATCCCCGCCGACATCGAGCCGTTCCAGCTGCGTGTCGTGGTGTCGCACGAGCTGGTGCACGCGCTCCAGGACCAGTACGTCTCCCTCGACTCCCTCATCAAGCAGCAGGGCCACAACGATCGTCGCTCGGCGGCGCAGGCGGTACTCGAGGGCCAGGCGACGGTCGCACAGATCCCCGTCCTCATGCCGGAGCAGCGGCCCGACACCTTCCCGCTCGGCTGGTTCTGGCAGCAGCGCGTCGTCGCGGCGCGGCAGCAGTCGCAGATGGCGCGGTTCTCCCGCGCGCCGCTGTGGCTGCGCGAGGGGCTGATCTTCCCCTACCTGGGCGGCGCGGACTTCATCGTGTGGTTCCGCCGCAATCGTCCCGGCCGGTCGGTCCTCGCGGCGCTGCCCACGTCCACCGAGCAGATCCTCCACCCCGACCGCTACGCGTCGGGCGACGAGCCCACGGAGCTGGCTTTCGGGCCGGCGTCCGACACGATGCGGTACGAGGACGGGCTGGGAGAGTTCGAGACGCGTTTGCTGTTACAGCAGCAGCTGGGTGACGAGACCGAGGCCGCGCGGCTCGCCGCGGGTTGGGACGGCGACCGCTATCAGGTGCTCAGTGGCCGAGGGGGGGGGGAGGGCGAGGCGTTGGTGTGGTACAGCGTGTGGGATGACGCGCGCGCCGCGGACCGGTTCGCGGGCGGCCTCGAGCGGGCGTGGGCCAAGCGGCGGCCACCCGGTCGGGCCGAGAGACGGTGGGCAGTGAAACGCATCACGATCGACGGGCGGCCCGGGGTGCGACTTGTGGATGCGCCGCCGGGGTGGCCTGGTTGGAAGAACTTGCCAAGCGTCCGCGTGCTACAATAGCAGGGCCACGCCCCACGCGACGAGCCCGACGAGCGCGCCGAGCACGTAGCCCAGCTGGACGATCAGCCGCAGCTCGCGCTGCGTAACATTGCGGATGATCTCCTCCATCCGCTGCACCGAGAAGCCCAGCACCTTCTGCTCCACCATCTCCTGTACCGACAGCTGTGAGACGATGACCGGCACCTGGCGCTGCATCCAGCTCCACAACGGCTCGCTCAAGGCGCGGCGCACGCGCGCTTCCGCATCCGGCGGGAACAGGTCCGCCGGCCGGCCGATGGGCCGGTCGAGCAGGGCGCGGACGGCGGCGTGGGCCGCCTCGGCGACGCGCTGCTTGCCCGCTTCCCCGGCGAGCGCGTCGCGGCCGAGGGCGATGGCGTCGTGCGCCCGGGCCACCGCCCAGGCGCGCGTCTCGGGCGCGCGCAGGGCCGCGAGGACGTAGTCCGCGGCGGTGCGCTCGACGCCGTCCAGGCGCTCGGGGCCCAGCGCCCACAGCCGGTCGGCGAGGGGGGCGCGCAGGAACCGGACGACGGCGTCGTTCACCGCCCGCGCCACCTGGGCGCGGAAGTCCGGCGTCTCGAGCACCTCGGCCAGGTCGGCGAACCCGCCCTCTTCGAGCCCGTCGAGCAGGCGGTCGAGCCGGTTTTCGGTGACCACGAGCTTCGCCATCACGCGCTCGTGTACCATCAGGTTCTTGATGGCCCGGTCGAGAAACCGTTTCAGGCCGGTGCGGATGCGCTCGCGCGCGCCGGGGTCCGCGAGCAGGGCGCCGAGCCGCTCGACGGCGATCGGCAGGTAGTCGGCGATCGCTTGCTGCACGGCGGCGATCAGCCCGCCGGGGAGCCGGTCGAGCAACGGGCGCTCGTCGCGCAGCAGGCGCGCCCGTTGCGCCGCCACGAAGCGCCGCACCGCCTGCTCGAGCTCCGGTCGGGCAACGCCCTCTTCCACCCACTGTTCGAGCCGCGTGTACTTCTCGATCGCGGCGTCGAAGCCCGGTCCCGCGACGAATTCCGCCAGGCGCTCGGCGAGCGCGGCAGCGAGGGGCTCGAGCGCCGCCTCGAGCTCGACGACAAGGGCGGGCGGCAGCTCGTCGCGCAGCGCGCCCCGGGGCGTGTTGAGCGCGTGGTCCAGGAATCCCGCGATGGCGCGATCGAACGCCTCGCGCAGCCCGGGCGCGCCGAGCTGGCGCGACAGGTCCTCCACGGTGAGCAGCCGCTCGCCCACGGTCTTGCCGATGCTCTTGGCGAGCCGGGCCTTGTTCTTGGGGATCGCGCCCTGGATGGCGAAGGGGCCGAGTCCTCGCCGTTCGTAGGGGTGGAACAGCATCCAGACCGCGACCGCGTTGGTGATGCCGCCGGAGATGGCCCCGACGCCCACCGTCACGAGCCCTTGCAGCCACACGGTTTCGGCCATAGCAACGAAATAACACTCCCCACTTGGATTACGGCAACTCGCTAACTACTTTTCGAGGCTTATGTTTACGGCCCTCTCCGAGGGCTCAAGCTGGAACAGAAGGCGCCGGGGCTCGTGGCGGCCGACGTCTACCGGCCGGCGGCGGCGGAGCAGCTGCGGCAGCTGGGTGCGCAGATTGGCGTGCCGGTGTTCGGGGGCGTCGCGGACCCGAATGTGGGGGCACAGCATGCTGTGCCCCTACTGGTCCGCGACGCCTTGCGCGAGGCCGAGACGGCGCGGTGCCGGACGGTCATCGTCGATACGGCCGGCCGGCTGCAGATCGACGCCGAAATGATGGACGAGCTGCGCGCGCTCAAGGCGGCGGTGGCGCCGCGTGAACTGCTGCTCGTGGCGGACGGCATGACGGGGCAGGATGCGGTCAAGATCGCCCGTGGGTTTCACGAGGGGCTGGGGCTGACGGGCGTGATTCTGACCAAGCTCGAGGGCGATGCGCGCAGTGGCGCGGCCCTATCGATCCACGGCGTGACGGGCCTCCCGCTCAAGTACGTCGGGGTGGGCGAAACGCTGGATGCCCTGGAGCCGTTCGATCCGGTTCGCATGGCGGGCCGCATCCTCGGCCAAGGTGACGTGGTGGCGCTGGTTGAGAAGGCCGCGGCCACCGTCGACGTCGCGGCGGCGCGGCGGCTCGAGCAGAAGGCGCGGTCGAAGCGAGGCATGGACCTGCAGGACTTCCTCGTCGCGCTCAAGCAGATGCAGGCGATGGGCCCGATGAAGCAGGTGCTCGGCCTCCTGCCGGGCGTGAATGCCAAGGCGTTGCAGGGAATTTCCGTGGACGACAAGCGCCTGAAGCACGTCGAGGCGATCGTGTTGTCGATGACCGCCGCGGAGCGCGCCGACCCGGGGATCCTGAGCGGGTCGCGCAAGCTGCGAATCGCGCGGGGCGCGGGGCGGCCCGTGCAGGAAGTGAACCGGCTGCTGGAGCAATTCCAGCAGATGCGCAAGCTCATGAAAAGGATGTAGTGAACGTATGGCAACTCGAATTCGGTTGCGGCGGGTGGGACGCAAGGGGCAGTCGTATTTCCGGATCGTGGTCGCCGACTCGCGCTCGCCGCGGGACGGACGCTTCGTCGCGGCGATCGGCCACTACAATCCGCGGACCGACCCGGCCGTCATCGACGTGAACGCCGAGCAGGCGCTGGCCTGGCTGGCCAAGGGAGCGATGCCCACCGACACGGTGCGCTCGCTCCTGAAGAAGGCCGGCGTGCTGGGCAAACGGCCCGCGTAGTCGGGCGGCTGCGCAAGCCGCACGGACAGCAGGGGGAGGTGGCGGTGTATCCCCTGGTGGAGAATCCCGGGGGCGTGTTCGTCCCCAAAGCGCGGGTGTACGTGATGGACGAGGACCGCAAGATCCTGGCGGGCCCGCTCGTGCTGGCCCGCCGGCGGGCCTATCACCGGGAGTGGCTGCTCAGTTTCGAGGGCATCACCTCGCGGGCGGCCGTGGAGGGTTGGCGCCACCAGCTCGTGGCGATCGCGGACGATGCTGACGGTTAACGTCGTCACGCTGTTCCCCGAGTGGTTCGCGGCACCGCTCGCGGCGAGCATTCTGGGCCGGGCCGCCACGGCGGGTCTGGTGCGCTACCGCTTGGTGCAGCTGCGGGACTACACGCACGACAAGCACCGCACCGTGGACGACGCGCCGTACGGCGGCGGGGCGGGGATGGTGCTGAAGCCCGAGCCGTTCTTCGAAGCGGTGGCGGACCTCGGGGCGAAGCCGCCGATCGTGCTGCTGTCGGCCCGCGGGCGGCGCTTCACGCACGAAACGGCGGTGCGCTACGCGGTGGGAACGGAGCTGACGCTGCTGTGCGGCCACTATAAGGACGTGGATCAGCGGGTCGTGGACGGGCTCGGCGCCGAAGAAGTGTCGATCGGAGACTTCGTGCTGACGGGCGGCGAGCCGGCCGCGGCGTGCGTGGTGGATGCGGTCGTGCGGCTGCTCCCGGGCGCGCTCGGGGATCACGAGTCGGCCGCGAGCGATTCGCATTACGATGGCCTGCTGGCGCCGCCCAGCTACACGCGGCCGCCGAGCTATCGCGGCCTGGACGTCCCGGACGTATTGTTGAGTGGCGATCACGACAAGATTGCGGCATGGCGGGCGGCGGAAGCCGAGCGCCTGACGCGGGAACGGCGGCCCGATCTGTGGTCGCGCTACGAAGAAGGATGAGGGTGAGCGTATGGAGAGGCTGCGAGCGGTCGAGCGCGAAGGGCTGAAGACCAACATTCCGGCGTTCACGCCGGGCGACACGGTGCGGGTCATGGTGCGGGTGCGCGAGGGCGAGAAAGAGCGCCTCCAGGCGTTCGAGGGCATCTGCATCGCGCGGCGCGGCGGCGGGATCAACGAGACGTTCACCGTCCGGAAGATTTCGGCGGGCGTAGGCGTCGAGCGGATCTTCCCGCTCCACGCGCCGGCCATCGCCGCGATCGAGCTGGTCCGTAAGGGCCGCGTGCGCCGCGCCAAGCTCTACTTCCTGCGCCGGCTCGCCGGGAAAGCGGCGCGCATCCGCGAGAAGAAGGGCGCGACCCAGACCGCGACGGCGGCTGAGCAGGAGCAGCGGCAAGAGTGAGCCACCGCCGCCCCTCGCTCGAGCGCGAAACCGCGCTCTGGCGCGAAGGGCGGAGCATCGTCGCCGGTCTGGATGAAGCAGGCCGCGGCCCCCTCGCTGGACCGGTGGTGGCTGCGGCCGTCGTCTTTCCGGTGGGGGCGAAGCCGATCCGCGGCCTCGACGACTCCAAGCTCCTCACCCCCCGTCAGCGCGCCCGCCTCGCCGTGCGCATCCGCGAGCGCGCCCTTGCCTTCGCGGTGGGCGCGGCAAGCGTGCACGAGATCGACCGCTTGAACATCCGCCGCGCATCCATCCTCGCGATGCGCCGCGCCCTTCGCCGCCTCGGGCTCGTCCCCACGGACGTCCTGGTGGATGGGCTCCCCTGTCCCGAGCTCGACTGCCCGCACGTGGCGATTATCGACGGTGACGCCCGCTGCCACTCCATCGCCGCTGCGTCGGTCATCGCCAAGACGGTCCGCGACCGCTTGATGGAGCGCCTCGGCGCCCGCTATCCCCTCTACCTGTGGGAGGCGAACAAGGGCTACGCCACCCCCGAGCACCTGGAGGCGCTCCAGCTGCACGGGCCCACGCGCCACCACCGCCAGAGCTTCGCGCCCGTCGCCCAGCTGGAGCTGCTAGCGGTGCTGCGCCCGCTTTAGCGTTTTCAGGAAGTCCGCCAGGGGCCGCGTGTTCGCCACGTCGGCCGCCGCGAGGCCCGCCCGCCGGGCCACGGCCACCGCGAACCGCATGTTGCCGAGCTGGCGCGGGTCGTGCGCGTCGGTCGAGAGCACGAACCGCGCGCCGTAGGACTTGGCGGCGGCGGCCAGCGTGTCGGGAAGGTCCAACCGCTCGCTGCCGTTGATCTCGAGGAAGCAGCCGGCCGCCGCCGCGGCGCGCGCGACCACGTCGAAGTCGAGCGCGTAGGGCCCGCGTCCGTTCACGATGCGCCCGGTGGGGTGGCCGATGGCGTCGACCCAGGGGTTGGCGATCGCGCCCAACAGCCGGTCGGTGAGTTGCCGCTCGCTCTGCTTCAGCCCGTAGTGAATCGTCGCCACCACGTAGTCCGCTTCCGCCAGGACGTCGTCCTCCAGATCGAGCCGGCCGTTCTCGAGGATGTCGAGCTCGACGCTCTTCAGCACGCGCAGGCCTTTCCCCCCCCGGGACGCCCCGGCGTTGAGCTTGTCGATCGCTTTCCACTGGGCGCGGAACCCCGCCGCGTCGAGCCCGGACATCGCGACGCGCTGCGAGTGGTCCGTCATCGCGATGTAGGCGTACCCCAGCGCCCGCGCGGCGTCGGCCATGGCGGCGATCGGCGCCTGGCCGTCGCTCGCGTCGCTGTGCATCTGCAGATCGCCGCGCATGTCCTCGAGGGTGACGAGCGCCGGCAGCCGGTGCGTGCGGGCGAGCTCGATCTCGCCCCGCGCTTCGCGCAGCTCAGGGGGGATCCAGTCGAGGCCGAGCGCGGCATAGACGTCCTCCTCGGTACGTCCGGCCACGCGGCGGGTGCCCTGATAGACTCCGTACTCGTTCAGTTTGAGCTTCTTCGCCTGGGCGATCTTGCGCAGCTCGATGCTGTGCGCCTGCGAGCCGGTGAAGTACTGCAGCGCCGATCCGTAGGCGTCGGGCTCCACTGCGCGCAGGTCCACCTGCAGGCCGCCCGAGAGGCGGACCGTGGCCCGGGTCGGGCCCTGGGAGACGACCCGCTTCACGTCGGGATACTGCGTGAAGTGGGACATCACCCGGTCGGGCGCGGTGCTCGTGACCAGGATGTCCAGGTCGCCGATCGTCTCGCGGCGGCGGCGAAAGCTCCCCGCCACCTCGATCTGCTGCACGCCGCCCCCCCCGCCCCCCCGGCCCCCCCCGCCTCCCTCGCCTCCCGCGCGCAGATACTGGACCAGCGCGCGGGCGTGCGCTTCGGCTTCGTGGAGGATCATCCGGCGCTCGACGCGCTCCGCCTGCCCGAGGCCCGAGCGGATCTTCTCGACCATCTTGGGGCCGAAGCCCCCCCCCCCCAGCTTGGCGACTTTCCCGGCCGCGATCGCCTTGGCGAGGTCGGCGACGGTCTTCACCTTGAGTTTCTCGTGCAGCAGCTTCACCCGCTTGGGTCCGAGGCCGGGGATGCGCAACAGGTCGAGCAAGCCGGGGGGGAGTTTCTTGACGAGCTCCTGGCGCTGCGGCATCTCGCCGGTCGCCACCAGGGCCTCGATCTCGCCGGCGATGCCCTCGCCGATGCTCGGCAGCTCGGTGAGGTCGTAGCCGCCGGCGCGCACCAGCTCGGCGAGCGGCTCGGGGTGGTCGCGCACCGTGCGCGCGGCGTTGCGGTAGGCGCGCACCTTGAAGGGGTTCGCCTCGGAGATCTCGAGGAGATCGGCGACCTCGTCAAGCATCCGGGCGATGTCGGAGTTCTGCATCGCCACAATAGTAGCACTCGCCAGCCCGTCCTTGCGGAGCCTGCCGAGCGGTGGTACGCTAGCCCGTCCCTAGACCCACTCCCTTCCCAGCCGGAGGCATGATCCACATGCTGCGCAAGATCCTCGGGCCGGTGGTGCTCGCCCTCGCGCTCCCGATCGCCGCTGCCGCACAGTCCCAGGCCACGACCGGCATCATCCGCGGTGTCGTGTCCGATCCGGCGGGTGCGCCGGTGGCCGGCGCCACGGTGACGCTGCGCGAGACGCAGACCGGATTCCAGCGTCAGGTGACGACCAACGAGCGCGGCGTGTTCGTGGCGTCACTGCTGCCGCTCGGCTCGTACGACGTGACCGCCCGCGCGGTGGGCTATAACGAGATCCGGCGCACCGGCGTCTCGCTACGCGTCGGCGAAACAGTGGATCTGGGTCTGCGCCTCGCGGCGGTGGAGCTCCAGCCCGTTGTAGTGGAAGCGACGCAGTCGGTCGTGGACGCGTCCAAGATCGAGACGTCCACGCGTCTGCCCGCCGAGGCCGTGGCCGGCCTACCGAACAACGGCCGCAACTACCTGAACCTCACGCTGCTCACCCCGAACGTGGCGTTGGTGCAGGGGCCCGACGGCGACGAGTTGTCGATCGGTGGGCAGAAGGGGATCCACAACAACGTCAGCGTGGACGGGGCGGACTTCAACAATCCGTTCTTCGGCGAGCAGCGTGGCGGCCAGCGGCCGGCGTTCACGTTCAACCTCGACGCGGTGCAGGAGATCGTCGTGGTGGCGGGTGGCGCCAACGCGGAGTTCGGACGCTCGTCGGGCGGGTTCGTGAACGTGATCACGAAGTCGGGTACCAACCAGCTGCGCGGCACCGCACATTTTTACGGCAAATCGGACGCCATATCGGGCACGCCGGCGGGGCATCCCGGTAACCCCTCCTTCAAGCCCGATTTCCGCCAGGATCAGTTCGGCTTCACGCTGGGCGGGCCCCTGAAGCGGGACCGGGCGTTCTTCTTCATCGCGTACGACCAGCAGATCTACGACGACGTCAAACAGAAGACGCGACCGGCGAGCGCGGCGTTCGATTCGCTCAAGGCGTGGATGGACACGGCCTATTCGAACAACCCCTTGCAAGGGG